>JBEVJQ010000308.1:0-7091 GCA_040510055.1 Burkholderiaceae bacterium
GGCTTGCGCAGCAACTGGCCGATCTGGACCTGCATCAGGTCGCCCTCGATGATGTATTCACGGGCGCGGGCGACGGTCCGTTCATAGTCGGCGCGCAGAAACGGCCGCTCGGTCGCCGATCCCGTGCCGGTGGCCGAGACACCGCATGACGACGCGCCCGTGGCGGCAGTGCCGACGACCCCAGGCGCGGCGTGCGCGCCGGCGGTGGGGCTGTCGGCCGTGCCGTCCGGAGGCACCACGGGCCGGCCCAGCCGCTGGCGCAGGTCGCGGAGCCGCACCCGGGCCTTGGCATAGCCGTCGGGATCGGTCGAATCGGCATAGACCAGCAGATAGAGCGTGCTGGTGACGTTGTCGATGATCGCCAGTTCGTCGACCACCATCAACAGCATGTCGGGCACGCCGATCGGATCCGGCTTCTGCTTGCGTCCGATCCGCGGCTCGATGAAACGGACCACGTCGTAGCCGAAGTAGCCAGCCAGGCCGCCGCAGAACCGCGGCAGTCCGGGTTTCATCAGCGGCCGGAAACGGGCTCGGAACCGCCTGACGAACTCCAGTGCATCGCCGGTCTCGCGTTCGACGACGTCGCCGTCGCGGACGACTTCGATCCGGTCGTCGGTCGAGCGTACGAAGGTCCGCGCCGGCAGTCCGATGAACGAGTAGCGGCCGAAGCGTTCGCCGCCGACCACCGATTCGAGAAAGAACGAATAACGGCGGTCGGCCGGATCGGTGAGCTTCAGGTAGAGCCCGAGCGGCGTATCGAGATCCGCCAGCGCCTCGGCCAGCAACGGGATCCGGTTGTAGCCCTGGGCCGCGAGGGCCTTGAACTCGATCTCGGTCATGACGCGGCGAAACGAGGTGCTGCAGCAAGGCGCGACGGGCGCGGGAGGCGCGATCCAGCGTGCGCGATGCGGCGCGCGCGATTCAGCCTGAGCGGCGCAGCGCGCGGGCGAACACCGCGAGCGAATCGACTATACCATCGCAGTCGACCAATCCGACCGGTGCTCCTTCGTTGTATCCGTAGGGGACCAGGTAGACGGGCATGCCGGCGGCGCGCGCGGCGGCGGCGTCGTTGGCCGAGTCGCCGATCGCGACCACCGACCGGGGCGCGACGCCGAACCGGCGGCAGGCCTCGAGCAGTTGGCCGGGGTCGGGCTTGCGCACCGACAGTGTGTCGCCGGCGATCCAGAACGCGAACGCGGCTCCGAGACCGAAGCGCTCGAGCAGCGGCGGCACGAACAACCCCGGCTTGTTGGTGATGCAGGCGAGCGCGAGGCGCTGATCGCGCAGGTCGGCCACGCCCTCGGCCACGCCGGGAAAGAGGCGTGCGTGACGACCGTTCAAGCGCTGGTAGTGGGCGTACCAGCGGGTGCGCGCGTCAGCCAGCAGCGACGCGTGATCGGCACCTCCGCCGGTGGCATCGAGACAACGCCGGATCAGGACATCGGATCCCTTGCCGACGAACTGCGCCACCTGCTCCTGCGGCAGGATCGGGCGGCCGATTTCGACCAGCATCGCGTTGGCCGCGGCCGCCAGGTCCGGCACCGTGTCGAGCAACGTCCCGTCGAGGTCGATGCAGACGGCGTGGACCGGAGCCGCCGGCAGGCGCAGGGCCGCGTCGGGCTTCGCGGTCGCCCCCTCACCCGCCATGCGAGCCCGGGTCGGGCAGCACGGCCGACCCCCCGCTTCCCATGCGAGCCTGCGTCGGACAGCGCGGTCGAAACCTACTCCCCATGCGAGCCTGCATCGGGCAGGCCGGTCGACGTCCACTCGCGAGGCGAAACCGCGCCAACCTCGGCGCCAACCGCCGCGCCGACTGGCCGGGCAGCGCCGTCGCTGCCGCTGTCGGAGCCCACCGTGTCCAGCGCCCTGCGCATCCGAGCGATGACGCCGTGATAGCCGCCATCGGGGTCGGGGGCGCCGAATACCGCCGAACCGGCGACGAAGGTGTCGCCGCCGGCCGCGGCCACGGCACCGATGTTGTCGACCTTGACTCCACCGTCGACCTCGAGCCAGATCTCACGACCGGACCTACGGCGCACGGCATCGAGACGCTCGCGTGCCGCGCGGATCTTGCGCAGGACGTAGTCGATGAACTGCTGGCCGCCGAACCCGGGGTTGACGCTCATCAGCAGCAGCAGGTCGATCGAATCGACAGTGTGGTCGAGCCAGGTCAGCGGCGTGGCCGGGTTCAGGACGAGGCCGCAGCGACAGCCGTGATCACGGATCACCTGCAGCGTCCGGTCCGGATGACGGCTGGCCTCGGGATGGAACGAGATGATGTCCGCGCCGGCATCGGCGAAGGCACCGGCCAGTGCGTCGACCGGCTCGACCATCAGGTGGACGTCGATCGGCAGTCGGGTGTGTGGCCGGATCGCCCCGAGCACCATCGGGCCGATGGTGAGGGTCGGGACGTAGTGGTTGTCCATCACGTCCAGGTGCAGCAGGTCGGCGCCCGCCGCCTCGATCGCCTGCACTTCGTCGCGCAACCGACCGAAATCGGCCGACAGCAGGCTCGGGGCGATCCGGTAACGCTTCGGGACCGTCATCGCTGAATGGTCTCCCCTGTCAGCAGTGGTGGACAGCGACACTCCATCCGGCGGAAAGGTCCGGACGGGACTTAGAATGACCCATTCTAGTCAGCGCCCCGCCGCGGGTGCCCCAAGATCGGCCCCGCGTTGAGGAGATCGCCTTGAGTCAGACACGGTACGCGATCGACATTGCCGTCGAGACGCAGTTCCTGGCGGAACAATCGAATCCCGGCGAGGGGATCTATTCGTTCGCCTACACCATCACGATCACCAATCGCAGCGACGTCGCCACCCAACTGATCAGCCGCCATTGGTTCATCGAAGACGATGGCGGAACGATCAAGGAGGTCAAGGGCCTCGGCGTCGTCGGCCAGCAGCCACTGCTGAAGACAGGCGAAAGCTACCAGTACACCAGCGGCAGCCAGATCGGTGCGCCCTCGGGTCGGATGCATGGCAGCTATTTCTTCGTCGCCGAGGATGGCGAGCGCTTCGAGGCCGAAATCCCGTCGTTCGAACTGACGATGCCCCGCGTGCTCCACTGACGCGCGCGATCAGTTGCGGCGGCAGCCGCGAAGGTCGGCGACCGCGATTCACTTGCGGCCGCGCGTCGTCCAGATCACGAACGCCGCGACGATCACGACCGCCAGCGCCACATTGAGGTAGATGACCCACATCGTCCGTTCCGAATCCGTTGCCTGCGAAGGTCGGCCATTATGCCGAGCGACGACGGATCCGCGGTCGCGCGACCGCGCGGGCGAGACCGGAGCGAGCCCAACCCGGCTGATCGCCGCTGCGCTGGCCGCAACCGCACTGCTCCTGGCCGGCTGCCCTTCGCTGCCCAGGGCACCACGTCCGATGGCGCTCGACCGGCTGCCCGGGGCCGGCGCCGACTCGCTGCAGGATCTCGGCGCGGCGATCGACCGCCAGTGCGCGCTGGTACGGCCACCAGGGCGCTGGTCCGAGTGGTGTGCCGACGCCGGCATCCGCAACGCAGACCTGCGCCGCTGGCTCGGTGCGCGCTTCGTCGCCGTTGAACTGGTCGACGGCAAACGGCCCGAGGGCCTCGTCACCGGCTACTACGAGCCCGTCATCCGCGGGAGTCAGCAGCGCCAATCGGCAACGCAGGCGCCGATACTGGCAAGGCCGCAGGATCTGCTCACCATCGAGTTGGCCGCGATCGAGCCCCGGCTCCAGGGTCTGCGCCTGCGCGGCCGGCTCGACGGGCAGCGCGTCGTGCCCTACTACACGCGCGAGTCGATGGCGAGTCGGCCCGCGGCCGACGCCGAAATCCTCGGCTGGGCCGATGACCCGGTCGATCTGTTCTTCGTCGAGATCCAGGGATCGGGACGCGTGGCACTGCGCGATGGCGGCGAACTGCGTATCGGCTATGCCGACCAGAATGGCCATCCCTATCGCGCGATCGGGCGAACCTTGATCGATCGCGGCGCGCTGCAGGCAGCCGACGTCACGGCGCCGGCGATCAAGTCCTGGCTGCGCGCCAACGCCGCCGCGGCGCCGGCCGTGATGAACAGCAATCCGAGCCAGGTGTTCTTCCGCGTGCTGCCGGGCGAGGTCACCGGCAATGCCGGCCCGCCCGGTTCGCTCGGTGCGCCGCTGACGCCGCTGCGATCGGTGGCCGTCGACCGGCGCGAGATCCCGCTCGGTACGCTGCTCTTCGTGAGCACCATCGACCCCATCGACGGTCAGGCGATCGAACGCTTTGTCGTCGCCCAGGACACCGGCGGGGCGATCGCGGGGACCAAGCGCCTCGACCTGTTCTGGGGCCTCGGTTCGAGGGCAGAGCAGGCCGCCGGCTTGATGAAGGCGCCGGCACGGATCTGGAAGCTGGTGCCGGTCGACGAGGCGGCGAAGACGCGCTGAGGGCCCCCGGGGTGGCGTGCGCTGGACGCCGTGCCCGGACGGCGCACGCCGACTCAGCGACGATCAGCCCGCCCCGCGGCGGTCAGCCCGCCCCGCGACGATCATCCCGCCCCGCGACGGTCATCCCGCCCCGCGACGGTCAGCCGGGTCCGCCCGGGCTGTTTTCCCGGAGCGCCTGTTCCAGTTGCTGAATCGACAGCGCTCCCGGCACCCGTTTGCCGTTGGCGAAAAAGATCGTCGGCGTGCCCGTGACCTTGAGCTTGCGGCCGAGTTCGCTGAGCTTGTCGATCGCGGTTGCGCATGACCCGTCGTTGTCCGGCACCTTGCCCGAGATCATGAGTTCGTTCCAGGCGGTCACGCGGTCCTTCGCGCAAAGCGCCTGACGCGACTTGGTTTCGGAGTCCGGTGCCAGGATCGGAAAGGCGAAGGTGTAGATCGTCAGGTCCTTGACGTTGACCAGTTCGCGCCGCAGCTTGCGACAGTAGGTGCAGTTCGGGTCTTCGAACACTGCAAGCACGCGCTTGCCGGTGCCATTGACCTGTTTGATCGCGAGTTCGAGCGGCAGATCCTTCTTGAAATCGATCCGCAGCAGTTCCTCGATCCGTCCCTGGGTCAGATTCTTGTTGTCCCGAAGGTCGACCATCTGACCCTCGATGAAAGCATAGCGCGCTGTCTGGTCGACGTAGATCAGGTCGGTACCGATCTGGACTTCGTAGAGATTGTCGAGCGGGGTCCGGCGTATGGTCTCGACCGGATAGCGACCCTTGAGCCACTTCTCGACTGCCTCGCGGATGGCTTGGGTCGGGTCGCGCTGGGCCTGGGCGGCGCTGGAACCGAGGACGGCCAGCATCAGTACCGTGACCACGGCGACGGACAGCAGGGCCCCGAGGGTACGGGCTGCGAGCCGGCTTTGGGCGGGTCGCACGAGGCGGGTCTCTCTATCGATCGGGATCATCGCGTGTTCCAGTTAAAGGGGCGGGACCGTGCTGCCCGGGTGACGCCATCCCGTGAAGCGATCGCGGATCAACCAGCTTAACGCATCCCGAAGCGCCCAGCCTGCCGGCTCCCGGCGCTCCGGCGCGCTCGCGGCGCTCCCGGATCCCCGGATCCCCGGCTCCTTGGCTCCTTGGCTCCTTGGTTCGTTGGCTCCTAGCTCCCTGGCTCCCGGTGGCCGGATCCTGAATGGCTGGATCCCGGAGGCGGGTGCCTGATGGCCGATGCTGGAGGCCGGATCCCGAGACTACCGCAAGCGTTTGCTCAGCCCGCAGAAGCCCCTTGCTCAGCCTACCGCGTGCCGGACCATCTGCCGACGCAACCACGGACTGTGAGCCACCATCCGCCAGCCGAGGTCGCGCAGCCCCACCAACGGCGGGGGCAGATTGACGGGCGGCGGCGCGAACAGTCGTTCGAGAGCGGCCAGCCCGGCCTGCATCGTGAACACGGCTTCGGCCCGCGCCCGTTCGTAGCGCCGGAGCGCCCAATAGCTGCCTGCGGGCTCGGTCGTGGCCTTCGGCCCTGGCACTGTCGACGAACCGAGCGTGGCCGCCAACGCCGTGACGTCGCCGAAGCCCAGATTCATCCCTTGGCCGGCCATCGGATGAACCGCATGGGCGGCATCGCCAATAATCACCACGCCTGGAGCGAGAACGGTGCGCGCCCGGATCGAGTGCAGCGGAAAGGACCGTGTCGCGCTGATCTGGCGCATCCGACCGAGCCGTTGCGTCGTGATTGCTCCGATCGACTCGGTCAGCGGCCGGGCTCGGGCGGCCTCGAGTTGGGCATCAGGGACCGACCAGACGAGGCTGACGCGCCCGCCCCACTCGCCCTCCGTTTCGCTGGCGGCGGGGACCGGTGGAGGAAGGGGCAGCAGCGCCGTCACGCCATCGGCACCGAACCACTGCCAGGCGATGTCGCGCGTCGGTCGCTCGGTCTCGAAGTTGGCGACGATCGCCGTCTGGCGATGATCGATCCGGCGGGCGTCGATCCGCGCCATCCCCCGCACCGCCGAATCGATACCGTCGGCAGCAACGACGAGCCCGGCGTCCAGGCGCCGTCCGCCGTCGAGGACAACCTGCGCCGGTTCGCTGCGCGACCAGCCGTGCGACGGCAGCACCAGCCCGGTAACCGTCCCGGAGACCTCGGAGATGGCGCCGTCGCTGACGGCTCGCGCCAGCACCCGATGCAGGGCCGCTTGCAGTTCGCGGTTCTCGACGATCCAGGCAAGCGCCTCGATTCGAGCCCGATAGGCATCGAGATGGACTTCCGGGAGCGTACGCCCGGACAGATTGACGATCCGCATGTCGTACACCGGCGCGATCCGCCCCGGGTCGATCTGCTGCCAGACCCCGATCGCCTCGAGCAGCGAACGAGCCGCGGGCGACAAGGCGAACACGCGCGGATCCCAATCACCCGGCGATGCCGTCGCCGGCGCCGACGGCGCGGTTCCGTCGGAGGCCGCAGTCGGCGCGCCGATCAGGACGAGACGTCGTCCCTTTCGGGCCAACGCCAGTGCCGCGGCCAGCCCGATTGCGCCGCGCCCGACGATCGCCACGTCCACGTCGTCCATCGGCCCAGTATAGCGATCGGGCTATACTCGCGACCCTTGGCCAAGTAGCTCAGTTGGTAGAGCAGCGGACTGAAAATCCGCGTGTCGGTGGTTCGATTCCGCCCTTGGCCACCAGC
>JBEVJQ010000309.1:0-6665 GCA_040510055.1 Burkholderiaceae bacterium
CACAGAAGCAAACGTTTCTGCCCGCGATCCTGGCCATGGAGGCGTTCTGGTGCCAGGGCTTCTCCGAGCCGGATGCGGGATCCGATCTGGCCCGGCTGCGGACCCGCGCCGTTCCGGACGGTGACCATTGGCGCATCAATGGCCAGAAGATCTGGACCAGCGGTGCTGCCAAGGCCCATTACTGCCTGCTGCTCACGCGCACCGGGGTGGTCAGCGACAAGCATCGGGGGATGCTGATGTTCGCGGTCCCGATGGACACGCCGGGCATCCGCGTCGTTCCGATCCGGTCGATCGACGGCAAGGACTCGTTCGCCGAGGTCTTCTTCGACGACGTGGTCGTGCCCGACAGCGCGCGGCTGGGTGCGCCCGACGAGGGCTGGAGCGCCGCGATCCGGGTGCTGTCGATAGAGCGGGCGACCAACCGGATGTACCGCGCCTGGCGCTTCGAGAGCGAACTGCGGTTCCTCGTGCGGGCCTGCAAGTCCGACTCGCGACTGGCCAGCCGGCTCGATGACCAGGTGGCGCGGCAAGTCGGCGAGGTGGCCTGCCAGATCGACGGATTGAAGGGCCTGGTCGAGCGCTCGGTCGAGCTGCTGATGGCCGGAAACGAAATCGGCGCCCGCGGCTCACTGACCAAGCTCTACTGGTCGGAATGCCACCAGGCGTTCGCCGGCCTCGCGCTGTCGCTGGTGTCGCAGGTCCGGCCGGACTCGGGCGCGCTCGCAAAGCGTGCCCGTGACTACTTCACCCATGCCTACTTGTTCGCCCGAGCCGAGACGATCTATGCCGGGACCTCGGAGGTCCAGCTCGACCTGATCGCGCAGCGCATCCTGAAGCTGCCCAAGGATTGACCCGAAGACCATGACGACACCAGACGACGGGCTGCGCCCGGAAGAGTTCGCCGAGGCGGCGGCTGCCGCGATCGAGGATGTACGCGGACGCGATCCCCGCGAGGCCGCGCCGGTCCTGGCCCGCGCCGGCCTGCTCGGCGTGGCCGCGGCCGAGGCCGATGGCGGCCTCGGGCTCGACATCGGCTTTGCGCTGCCGATCGCCGAGACGGCCGGCCGGTTGCAGTTGCGCTTTCCGCTGCTCGAACAGATGCTGCTCGCAAGGGCCCTCTCCGGCACGCCGCAGGCCGGCGCATTAGTCGCCGGCGAACGGCTGGCGACCATTGCCTGGCAGGGCGGGCTCGACGAAGGACTGGCCGGTCACGCCAGCCATGTCGCCGACTGCGACTGGATCCTGGTCGCGGACGATGCGAACGGTGCCGCGCTGGTCGAGGTCGCCGGCGCCACCCTCGAGCCTGACACGGCGCTCGACCCCGACTCGCCCCAGTATTGGTTGCGACTCGACGGCGCGCGGGTCGTGGCGCGATTGTCGTCCGATGCGTGCGCCCGGCTGCTCGACGATGCCCGGATCCTGCTCGCCGGGTTCGTCGTCGGCGCCGCCGAGGGCGCGATCGCGCGGACCGCGACGCATGTCGCGACCCGGGTGCAGTTCGGACGGCCGCTATCGGCAAAGCAGGCGGTCCGGCACTGGATGGCGCGGATGCAATTGCTGACGGAAGCGTCCGGCGCCGCGGTTCGTCGTCTGCTCGCGACCGACGAACTCGGTGCCGCACGCGACACCCGCCCGACACTCTCGCTGGCGATCGGCAACGCCGCATTCGTGCTGGAGAAGGCCATCCACCTGCACGGTGGCATGGGTTTCACCTGGGAGATGCCGCTGCACCATTCGCTGCGCGATATCCGCAGGATCGACGCCGCGTTCGGCGGCGGCGCGCTGGCCAAGCAGATCGGCCGGCGCTTGATCGAATCCGCCTGAGGAGGTACGAGATGACGATACGACAGGATCTGGCCGGGCGCGTCGCGCTGATCACCGGGGCGGGCAATGGCATCGGCCGCGAGACCGCGAAGCAGCTCGCGGCGCGCGGGGCCATCGTCGGCATCAACGACCTGAAGCCGGAGTTCGTCGAAGCGACGGTGGCGAGCATCCGCGACGCGGGCGGGCAGGCCTTCGGCGTCGTCCAGAACGTCTCCACCCGCGACGGCATCCAGTCGGCCGTCGGGCAGGCCCGTGAGCAAGGCGGCCGCTTCGACATCCTGGTGAACAACGCCGCCTGGGTCCGTTACCAGTCCGTCCCGGACATCATGCCCGAAACGGTCGAGCGAATGATCAACATCGGCTTCAGCGCCGTGATCTGGGGCATCCAGGCGGCCGTCGCGGCAATGGACCCCGAGCGGGGCGGCGTGATAGTCAACGTCGCGTCCACGGCGGCGCTGCGCTCGGCGCGGAACTCGGTGGTGTACTCGGGCATCAAGGCCGGCGTACTCGGGATCACCCGCGCCGCAGCCGCCGAACTCGGTGCACGGCGGATCCGCGTCAATGCCGTCTGTCCGTCGGCCATTCCGACCGAGGGCACGCAGCGAAACCGCGACGCCGATCGCGATGCCCAGCGGATCGCCCGCACGCCCCTTGGCCGTCTCGGCACCGTGGCCGACATCGCGCGCGGGATCGTTTTTCTCGTCAGCGACGAGGCCGACTTCATGACCGCCCAGGCGCTGGTGCTGGACGGCGGCGTGACGTTCACGAATCTGTAGAGCACCGGGGCATCGTGCCGACCCCGAGCGCCGGGCCGACCCCGACCGTCCTGATCACCGGTGCCGCTTCCGGCATCGGGCGTTCGGCCGCGATCCGCTTCGCCGCCAGCGGTTGGCGGTGCGTGCTGGTCGATCGCAACGGCGAAGCGCTCGAATCGCTGCAGCGTGAACTCCGGGGTGTGCACGAGGTCCGCCGGATCGACCTGACCGATCCGGCCCAGATCCGGTCGCTCACCGAACTCGCCGATCCGATCGACGCCGTCGTCAACAATGCCGGCATGTCCGACACCAGCGGGACGCCGCTCTGCGAGCAGGCGCCCGAGCGCCAGGCGATGCTCATGGCGCTGAACCTCGAAGCGCCGGCCGCGATCGTCACCGCGCTGGAACCGAAGTTCGCGCCCCGGGCTCGCATCGTCAATATCGCATCCGGTGCCGGTCTCCGGGCGATCCCGTCCCGTGGCCTCTACAGCGCGACCAAGGCCGGATTGATCGCCCAATCACGGGCTCTCGCCCGCGCCCGTCCCGAACTGGTCGTGACCGTGCTCTGCCCCGGCTTCGTCCGCCCCGAGCTCGTCGACGGCCTGATCGCCGCCGGTCGCCTCGACCCGCGCCGCGCCGTCGCCAAGACCCCGCTCGGGCGGATGGCGGAACCGGCGGAGATGGCCGAGGCGATGTGCTTCCTCGCCAGTCCCGACGCAGCACCGCTGCACGGGCAGGTGATCTCGTTGTGCGGCGGATCGTCGATCTACGGCAGCAGCCAGGCATGCGAACCGGCGACCTCGCCGCCATTGCCGCTGGACGCGGCGCTCTCGATGACGGTGACCGGGGACAGTGGCGGCGCGTGGTCCGGGTGGCTGGCCGGCGATGGAGTCTCGATCGGCTGCGAGAGCACGCGGGAGGGGCCGACAGTCGGGCAGGGGACGAGCACGCCAGCGACGAGCACGCCGGCGACGAGCGCGCCGGGGACGAGCACAAGGGGAATGAACAGCTATCCGGCCGTGGTCGACGTGAGCGCGCTGGGCGCGGCAAGACCAACTGCATCGGGACCGCCCGGCGGACGGTCCGGCAACATCGTCGTGGCCGTCCACGAGGCGGCGCGCCGATTCGCGCAATGGCATTCGCGCGACGCCAGCCTGACCGTCCTGCTGCCGGCAAGCGTCGAAGTGGCAGGCACCGCCGGCCGGGCCGATGACGGCTTCCAGCGCGGCGACTGGCAGAACGCCGGCGACGCTGCTGCCGCCCGGATGCTGGTGGCGACGCTGGCCTGCGAGCTCGCGCCGCGTGCGCTGCGGGTCAATGCGATCGAGGTCGGCGCCGGGATGACTCCCGAGCGCATTCGGCCGCTGCTGCACTACGTCGCCGGTGCCCGCGCCCAGTACCTGACCGGACAGACCCTGCAAGCCACCGCTCGGTGACCGCGATGAGCACCCACGAAGACGTCGACCGAGAAGCGATCAAGGCCCACTTCATCGCCGAGCGCGGCTATTGGCGCCCTTGGACCGAAGCACTGCTGCGCGACAACCCGCGCTTCCTCGAGCGCTATGCGACCTACGCCGGCCATCCGGCGCGCGTCGGTCCGCTGAGCGAGCGGATGGTCGAGCTGATCTATGTCGCGCTCGATGCGTCATCGACCCATCTGTTCGAGGCCGGGCTGCGGACCCATATGGAGAAGGCACTTGCCGCCGGCGCACGGCCGACCGAGATCTTCGACGTGCTGCACGCGGTGGCATCGCAGGGGCTCGACAGCGTCTACCAGGCGGTCGAGATCCTGGCCGAGGAGTGTGAAGTCGGCAAGGCCACGACCGCGGCCGACGACTCGGCCCCTGATCGGGCTGCCCTCGCTCGGACCGCTCCCGATCCGACCGACGAACTCCAGGCGCGGGTCGAACGACTGCAGCTGCCGGCCAGCACCGCGGCTCTTCGCCTGTTGCGCCGACTGGATCCCGGCTATCTGCCGGTGCTGCTGGACTTCCTCGAGCACGGTCGGCCCGGGGATGGGTTGAGCGCGGCCGACCGCAGCCTGGTGGAGGTTGCATTGCATGCCTGCTTCACGGGGTTCGATCGGCGAGCGCTGCGGCGGCGGATTCGTAGCGCGCTGGGCGGCGGGTGCACGACAAACGAAGTCCTGCAGGCGATCCAGCTCGGCGCGCACCTGTCGGTCCATGGGACGGCGCTAGGGGCGGGGGTGTTCGCGAAGCAGCAGGGTGGTTGACGCCGCGGCGCTCGAGCCCTCGCCCGTTCCGCAGCCCCTGTTGTGACCAGGCCGTTTCGCACCTTTTGCGGCCGGTTCGTGAGAGCCGGGCGAAGACAGATCCTCAGGACGATCGGCCAGTATCCCAGCCGGGGAGCGCGGCGGCCTGCTTCACCCAGGTCGCCATCTGCGCTTCGTCGAGCCCGTCGTCCTCGTAAATGTCGATCCAGCGCGCGTCCTTGCTGCGCACCGTGCCCCCGGGCGGAATCGGTTGCAGCGACGTCCCGCTGAAGAACGTGACCTTGACGTAGCGGGCGAAGACATGGAACGACAGGAACCAGCCCTGGCCCTCGACCCCGTAGAAAGGCGAGTTCCACTTCACGGCCTTGCGCACGTCGGGCACGTTGCGCACGATGAGTGCGTCGAGGCGTTTCCCGAGGCCGCTCTTCCAGTCTGGCATTGCGGCGATATACGCCTGCACCGGCGCATCGCCGTCCGCCTTCGCGATTTGCGGGTTGCCGCCTGAGAGAAGGACGACCCTCTGATTCTCTCGCACCTGGACCGGCTTGGTCTCACGCGCACCCGCCCTGGTCCCACCCGCCCTGGTCCCACCCACCCTGGTCCCACCCGGCCTGGTCCCGCCCGGCTTGGTCTCACCCGGCTCCTCATTCGCACTTGGCTTGGCCTTCTTCTTCGGCGCGCCATTTCGGGCGACCGCGGCCTTCACCAGCGACTTGAACGCGTCCGCGTCGACCTCCTCGCCCTCGCGAATGTCGATCGCCCTTCGCGTGTTGCCTTCCAGGCTGGAATTGAACAGGTGCGATGGATCCGGGATCGCGGCCCCATGGGCGAACGTGAGCTTCACGACTTTCGTGTACGCCTCGCCGGTGCAGACAATCCCGTGGTGCGACCAGACCGGAGTGCCCCGCCACTTCCACTCCTCGGTCATCTCGGGATCGGCTTTGAGGATCAGTGCCCGCATCCGGGCCAAGGTCTTCCCGCGCCATCCCCCCAGCTCGCGGATCCGCTGGTCGATGAGCCGGGTAGCATCGTTGTCGCTCGCTTGCTCACGGCTTCTCTTGGCCGCCGGGACGGGCGCGTCGGCGTCGGCTTTCGCGATTTGCGGATTGCCGCCTGCAATGCGCTTCATCGGCCTGACCTCACTCGTGGATGGCGTTGGCGTTTGCCCTCGGCGGGGACCTGGATGCGATCCGCTGTACTCACCGGACGGACACTACGCCTGGGCGAGCGTAAAGCCCATCGCCTTCGCAGCTGCCGCAAGGCGTTCATCATAAGTCGCGAGCTCGAGCTTCTGACCGTGAACGCGAAGGAAGTCCATCGTCGCGAGATGCAACGCGTCGAGCGTTCGCACCGGCGCCGGAAACGGCTCGAGCGCGCGAGCGAGCACGCGAGCCGAGAGCTCGATGAGGCTGACGCGGTCGACCAAACCGCGCGCGTCTGTCGCGTATGACGGCGCCCCTCCACGAGCATGAACGCGATCGAACACTTCGAATTCGAGCAAGCGGCTCGAAATCAAGGCCTGCGACCAGAATCGATTCGGTGGCGACCTGTCCTCGGCGAACAACTGCGCCAGCAAGACCGAACTGTCCAGGTAGATCAACGGTCCGCACGACCTTCATCGAGTTCGCGCAGGATTGCCGGCAGTTTGGCCACGGGCTTGCGCCTCGGCAGCCGCGAGTTGGACGAAACCTTTGCCGGAGTCACGAGGCCCTCCCTGATCAGCTCGCCCATTCGTTGTTCGGCGAGAGAGGCGCCTTCTCGCACGCGCGGCGCGACCAATTCGGCGACGACCCGGCCCCGGTCTGTCACCAACACCGTTTCGCCCGCGGCGGCGGCGCGAACGTACTCGCTCA
>JBEVJQ010000310.1:0-2679 GCA_040510055.1 Burkholderiaceae bacterium
GCCCGAGCCCGAGACCGGCCTGTTCGGCCATGGCGGCGATCTTCAGGAACGGCGTGATGCCGCCGACACGCGGCCCGTCCGGCATCAGGTAGTCGGCGGCGCGGTGGCGGATCAACTCGCCGTGCTCGGCCGCGCTGGTCAGCATCTCGCCGGTGGCGATCGGCGTGTCGAACTGCGCCGCCAGTTGCCCGTGGCCCTCGAAATCGTAGGCATCGAGCGGTTCCTCGATCCAGACCAGGTCGAACGATTCGAACGTCCGGCACATCCGCTGCGCCGTCGGGCGGTCCCATTGCTGGTTGGCGTCGACCATCAATGGCGCGTCGTCGCCGAGGTGCTTGCGGACGGCCTCGACCCGCCTGATGTCCAGTGCCCGGTCGGGCTGGCCGACCTTGAGCTTGATGCCGCCGATCCCGCGTTCACGCGAGGCCGTGGCGTTGACCAGCAATTCGTCGAGCGGCGTGTGCAGAAAACCGCCCGACGTGTTGTAGCAGCGGACCGAGTCGCGTTGCGCGCCCAGCAGTTTCGACAGCGACAGGCCGGCGCGCCGAGCTTTCATGTCGTAGAGCGCGACATCGAATGCACCGATGGCCTGTACCGCCAGTCCGCTGCGACCGACCGAGGCGCCGGCCCAGCAGAGCCGGGTCCACAGCCGCGAGATGTCGTTCGGGTCCTCGCCGATCAAGGTTGGCGCAATTTCCCTGGCATGGGCGAACTGCCCTGGCCCGCCGGCGCGCTTCGAGTAGCTGAGGCCGAGGCCATGGTGGCCGTCGCGGGTCTCGATCTCGGCGAACAGCATCGCGATCTCGGTCATCGGCTTCTGGCGGCCGGTGAGGACCTTGGCATCGCTGATCGGCGTGGCCAGCGGCAGATAGCACGATGACAGCCTGATCCAGGCGATGCTGTCGGCGGCGCTCGCTGGCATCGAGGCGTTTGCGGTCGCGGAAGGTGTCGCCGACCGGGCGGTGCCGGATGCGGAATTTGATTGGGGTGGATTCATGTTGGGTCGACGGTCAATGGCTATTCGAGCGTGATCTTTCCGGTTTCGATCACCTTCTTCCAGCGCGCGTACTCCTGCTTCTCGAATTCGGCGAACTCGGCGGGCGTGTTGGCGACGACCTCGAAACCGATCGAGGTGAACTGCTCGCTGACCTTTGGATCCTTGATCGCCTCGACGAATGCCGCGTGGGCTTTGTCGCGGAGCGCTGGCGGCAGGCCCTTCGGAGCGACGACCGCCTGCCAGGATGTGACGACAACATCCTTGACACCGGATTCTTCCAGCGTCGGCACGTCGGGCAGCACAGGCGACCGGCTGGCGCTGGTGATGGCGAGCGGGCGCATCTTGCCCGCCTTGATGTACTGGACCACGGAGTTGATGTTCTGGAACGAAGCGTCGACCTGACCGCCGATGATGTCGGCGTGGGCCGGACCACCGCCTTTGTACGGAATGTGGATGCCGGTGGTGCCGGTCTGCTGCCAGAACAGCTCGGCAGTCAGATGGTCGCTGGTGCCGTTGCCGGCCGAGGCGAAGGTCATCTTCCCGGGGTTTTTCTTGAGGCTGGCGATCACGTCGGCCAGCGACTTGTGCGGCGACGCGGTCGGCACGATCAGGACGTTCGGCGATCGCACCGCCACCGTGATCGGATCGAAGTCCTTCAGCGGGTCGTACTGCATCCCCTTCATCAGGTGCGGCGTGATCACCAGCGGGCCGAGCGAGGTCACGAGACAAGTGTGGCCGTCGGGGGCCGCGCGCTTGACGAGCCCGGCGCCTATCGTCCCGGTGGCACCGGCACGGTTGTCGACGATGAATGACTGCTTGAGCTTCTCCGACAGCCTCGGCCCGATGGCTCGGGCGACCTGGTCGGTCGATCCGCCGGGCGGGAACGGCACGATCAGCGTGACCGGCTTCTGCGGCCATTCCTGGGCACTGGCGGTGGCGGCGGCAGTGACCGCCATCAGGCCGATCGCGGCGGCTGTCAGGATTCTGAGCATCGATTTGTCTCCTCGGAAGAAAGCGGACGGGAACCGGATGTTGAACGCAAATCGGATCCGGTGTCGAAACCCGATCTCGATCGACCGGCCTGGGGTGCGACGGGCCGGTTCGGTTCCGGTCCGGGTCGGTCCGGGTCGGGTGTGGGCGCTCCGGCGGAGCTGGTGCGCTGTTCAGCGGCCGCATGATAACGTTGTCATTTGAACGCGGTCAAGCATTTTGGTGAGTCGCTGCAGCGAGCAGATCGACATCGGAGACGGACGATGCTAACGTTGTCATCATTGCGGTCGGTCCGCCTTCGATTCGCCTTCGATTATCGCCTTCGATTCGCCTTCGATTCGCCTTCGATTCGCCTTGGATCCGCCTTGGATTCGCCTTGAATTCGTGCCTCTGAGCCATGCCGCGCACCGCCCGCAACACCCTCACCCTGCACGATGTGGCACGCGAGGCCGGCGTCTCGCTGATCACGGCCTCGCGCGCGCTCGGCAACCCGTCGCTGGTTTCGGCCGCGACTATCGCCCGGGTCCAGCGCGCCGTGGAGGCGACGGGCTACATCCCCAACCTGCTGGCCGGAGGACTGAAATCGCGCCGCAGCCTGATGGTCGCCGGCATCGTGCCGGCGCTGTCGGTCGCGCAGTTCCTGCCGACGGTCGAGACCCTGACCGAGGCGTTGGCCGAAGCCGGGTACCAGC
>JBEVJQ010000311.1:0-3479 GCA_040510055.1 Burkholderiaceae bacterium
CCGCAGATGCCGCGGTCGCTGCGGTTCTGCTTCGACCAGGTGGTGCGGCTGCTCTCGCGGCTGCCGGTCGAGAACGCCCGGCCGGCGCGGCAACTGGCGGCGACGATGCTCGCGCAACTCGAGTTCGCCGTCATCCACGAGATCCTCGAAGAGGGCCTGCACGGCTACCTCGAGCGCTTCGTCGACCAGACGATCCAACTCGGCGAGTTGATTCGCGAAGCCTATCTCGAACTCGAGTAAGCGAGGCCAACGCGATGAAGCTGACGGTTCAGCACTCCACGTCCTACCGCTACGCCGAGCAGGTGGCGCGCAGTACCCAGTACATCCGGCTGACGCCGCGCGACAGCGCGCGCCAGAAGGTGATCGACTGGCGCGTCGATCTGCCGGCGCCCGGAATCATGCTCGATGACGCGTTCGGCAACCGGACCCACCTGCTGACGCTTTCGCGGCTTCACGATTCGATCACGATGGTCGCCACCGGCTCGGTCGAGCTGGCCGAGGTCGACGACGGCGAGCCGGCCGACCGGCTCGACCCGCGGATCTTCCTGCGCGAGACCACGCTGACCACGGCCGACGAAGCGGTGCGAGAGTTCTGCGAACCGATGCGCAAGCTCGTCGGCTCGCGTCCCGTGATCGGCGTCAGCGACCTGATGGCGGCCGTCGTCGACCGCGTACCGATGACCGACGGTCACGCCGAGTCCCAGATGAAAGCCTCGGAGGTACTGGCTGCCGCCGGCGGCCACCGCCAGGACCGGACCCACCTGTTTCTCGCCAGTTGCCGCGCGCTGGGGCTGCCGGCGCGCTACGCGAGCGGCTACGGCTGCGCCGCCGACATGACCTCGCTGGCGAGCCGAGCCTGGGCCGAAGTCTGGCTGAGCCAGCGCTGGGTATCGTTCCAGGCGGCCAATCCGGGCCAATCGGACGCCGGACTGGTGAGGCTTTCCATCGGCCTGGACGGGCGCGACGCGGCGCCGGTCCGGGGTGTGCGCCTCGGCGGGGGCGAGGAAGCGATGTCGGCGTCCGCGTTCGTCAAGCGCGCCTGAGCGGGCGACGCCGGCACCTGGTCAGCTCCGGGTCGCGACGGCCAGCATCTCTTCGGCGTGGGCCTTCGACGTTTTGCCTGCACCCAGCATCCGGGCGACCTCGTCGACGCGCTCGTCGGCGGTCAGGACCTCGATGCGTCCGACCGGCCCGGCGCCGCGGCCCGGCGCGTCCCGGGCGACCAGCAGATGGTGGTCGGCGCGACTGGCGACCTGCGGCAGGTGAGTGACGCACAGCACCTGGCGCTCGTGGCCCAATCGCTGCATCAGTTCGCCGATCACGTTGGCCACGGTTCCGCCGATGCCGGCATCGGCCTCGTCGAAGATCAGGGTCGGCACCGGTTGGTCGGCAGCCGCCAATGTTGCGATCGCCAGCCCGATCCGCGACAGCTCGCCGCCGGAGGCGAAGCGCGCAATCGGTCGTGCCGTGGCACCGGCGTGCGCGGCGATCGCGAACTCGATCGCATCGACGCCACTGGCAGTCGGCGCGGACTCGCGCACGTCGACGACGAGCTGCGCCTTGGGCATCGCCAGGCGGTCGATCAACTTCGAGACGCCGGCCGCGAACCGCGTGGCAACCTTGCGCCTGGCCGCTGACAGCGCCCGGGCCAGCGCCAGGTAGTCGGCTTCGGCCTGGCTGGCGCGGCCCTCGAGCGTCGCGAGATCCCCTTCACCGCCGAGCGCCTCCAGCTCGGTGCGGGCCGCGAGCAGGTGCCCGGGCAGTGCCTCGGGCGCCACTCGCAGCCGCCGCGCCGCGCCGTGGATCGCGCTCACCCGCGATTCGACCTCCGCCAGCCGCGACGGATCGAGGTCGACCCGATCGGCATAGCCGGACAGCATCGACGCCACCTCGTCGATCTGGATCTGGGCGCTGTCGACCAGTTCCAGGGCTGGCCGCAGCGCTGGATCGATCGCCGCCAGCGGCCGCAGCGACGACTGCAGCCCGCGGAGCGAATCGGACAGGGTGCGGTCGCCACGAGCCAGCGCCTCGGCCGCCTGCTGCGCGCCCTCGACCAGTTCGCGGGCGTGGGCGAGCCGACTCTGCTCGTCACAGATCGCTGTCCACTCGCCTTCGGCGAGTTGCAGCCCCTCGATCTCGGTGATCTCGGCCTGCAGGCGGTCGATCCGCAGTTGCCGCTCGCGGCTGCCGCCGCGGGCATCGTCGAGCACCCGTCGGCTCTCCTGCCAGCGGGCGAACGCCTCGGCCACGGCACCGACCTTCGCCTCGAGGCTGCCGTGGCGGTCGATCAGCTGCCGTTGCGACGCCGAGCCGAGCAGTCGCTGCGATTCGTGCTGGCCATGGATGTCGACCAGCGCAGCGCCGATCTCCTTCAGCTGCGCGACCGTGGTTGGCTGACCGTTGACCAGCGCGCGACTGCGCCCATCGGCCTCGACCACGCGGCGCAACAGCAGCGTGCCCGGATCGCCGGTCAGATCGAGCGTCGCCAGCCGTTGGTCGAGAGCGGGCGTGGTGGCGAACTCGGCGCAGATATCGGCCCGGGCAGCGCCCTCGCGGACCATCCTGGCGTCTGCCCGGTCACCCAGAGCGAGGCCGAGCGCATCGATCAGGATCGACTTGCCGGCGCCGGTCTCTCCGGTGAGCACGGTGAAGCCGCTGCCGAACGGGATCCGAGCGTCGGCAACGATCACGTAGTCACGCAATTGCAGGGACCGCAGCATTCCTACAGTCCCCATTTGCTTGTGGCGCAGGACACTACCGACCGGGCTTCAGGTTCGGCATCTCGTGCCAGTTCAACTTCGATCGCAGCGTTGCATAGTAGCTGTAGCCCGGCGGATGGAGAAACCGGCTCGAATCGGCCGAACGTCTGACGACGACCACGTCGTCGCGCTGCAGCTCGCCGAACGCCTGCATGTCGCAATTGACCCGCGGGTTGCGCCCGTCGATCACGTGCAATTCGACCACGGCATGGTCCGGCAGCACGATCGGCCGGTTCGACAGCGCCTGAGGCGCGACCGGCACCAGCACCATGCCCTGCAGCGAAGGATGCAGGATCGGCCCGTTGGCCGACAGCGAGTAGGCGGTCGAGCCGGTCGGCGTCGCCACGATCATCCCGTCGGAGCGCTCGCTGTACATGAAGCCGCCATCGACCTTGACCTCGACCTCGATCATCCCCGCCCGGCTCGAGCGCGACACGGTGACGTCGTTCAGCGCCGGCGACTGGAAGATGGGCTTGCCGCGGCGAAGCGTGGTGGCATCGAGCAGCGCCCGGTCCTCGATCTCGAAATCGCCGTCGAGGATCGCAGCCACCGCCTCCTTCCAGTGGGCGAACGGGATGTCGGTGATGAAGCCGAGGCGGCCGAGGTTGATGCCGACGACCGGCAGGCCCAGCGGCGCGAGCGTCCGTGCGATGCCGAGCATGGTGCCGTCGCCGCCCACGATGACCCCGAGATCGGAGCGCCGCGCGAGGGTCCGGATCG
>JBEVJQ010000312.1:0-2626 GCA_040510055.1 Burkholderiaceae bacterium
TCGAGCCGGTCAGCTTGTAGCCACCGTCGACCTTCCTCGCCCGCGTGACCATGCTGCCGGGATCCGAGCCGTGATTGGGCTCGGTCAGGCCGAAGCAGCCGATCCATTCGCCCGTGGCCAGTTTCGGCAGGTATTTCTCCTTCGTCGCCTGGTTGCCGAACTCGAAGATCGGCACCATCACCAGCGAACTCTGGACGCTCATCATCGAGCGGTAGCCGGAGTCGACGCGCTCGATCTCGCGCGCGATCAGCCCGTAGCTGACATAGTTGAAGCCGGGACCGCCGTATTCCTCGGGAATGGTCGGGCCGAGCAGTCCCAGTTCGCCCATCTCGCGAAAGACCGCGGGATCGGTCTTCTCGTTGCGAAAGGCCTCGAGGACGCGCGGCGCCAGGCGTTCCTGGCAGTAGCTCGCGGCGGCCTCGCGGACCATCCGCTCATCCTCGGTCAGCTGATCGTCGAGCAGCAGGGGGTCGGACCAGACGAAGGTGGCGCGGGACGATGGTCGGGATTGGCTCATCGGGGAAGCTCCGGGTTGGGTTGGTTCGGCGACGAGCCTTTCGGGCTCGGCAGGAATTCATGTCCTTCGGCCAGCGGGGGATGGCGATAGGTCGCTGGCGTGCGCGACAGCTTGATCGGCGAGGCGACGCCGCGATATCCGTTGTCCATTTCGACCACCATCCGACGATGCCGGGTGTGCGGATGCTCGAGCGCAGCGGGCACCGACAGCACGGCGGCACACGGCACTCCCTTGCGGACCAACTCCTCGGCCAGCGCCGGCCCATCGTGGGTCGCGAGCTTTTGCTCGAGCAGCGCCTTCAGCGCCTCGCGATGGACGGAGCGGCCGCCCGCGGTCGCGAACCGCTCGTCCGCCGCCACCGTCGGCACGCCGAGGTGGCGGCAGAGGACCTGGAACTGGCGGTCGTTGCCGACGGCGAAGAACACCGGTTCGGTGCCCGTCTGCAGGGTGTCGTAGGGGTAGATGTTCGGATGGGCGTTGCCGGTCCGGGCCGGGGCGCGCCCGTCGAGGAACCAGTTGGCCGCATGCGGATGCAGGAGCGAAAGCCCCGAGTCGTAGAGCGCGGCCTCGACGAACTGGCCTCGGCCACTCGTCTCGCGTTCGCGCAGCGCCATCAGGATTCCGAGCGCCGCGTTGAGGCCGGTGACCATGTCCACGACGGGCATGCCGACGCGCAGGGCGTCGCCGCCCGCCTCGCCGTTGACGCTCATCAACCCCGCGAGCGCCTGGACAGCCGCGTCGTAGCCCGGCAGGCCGCCAAGCGGACCGTCGGCACCGAAGCCCGAGACCCGGCAGTGGATCAGGCGCGGGAAGCGTTCGGCCAGCACGTCGTGGCCAATCCCCCACTTCTCCAGCGTGCCGGTCTTGAAGTTCTCGATGAAGACGTCGGCCTGGTCGAGCAGCGCGAACAGCGTCTCGCGTCCGGCGGGACTGGCGAAGTCGAGCCGCATCGTGCGCTTGTTGCGGTTCAGGCCGAGGTAGTACGACGCCACGCCGCTGTCGTCGAACGGCGGGCCCCAGGTCCGCGTGTCGTCGCCCTGCGGCGGTTCGAGCTTGAGGACGTCGGCTCCGTGGTCGCCGAGGATCTGGCCGCAGAACGGGCCACCGAGGATGCGCGAGGCGTCGACGACGCGCAGGCCGGCGAGGGCGCCGGTCGAGGCGAGGTCGCGGGTGGAGGCGTGGCCGCTGGAGTCGAGGCCGCTGGTGAAGTCGAGGCCGCTGGAGGAGTCGAGGCCGCTGGTGGAGTCATGACTCATGTCAGTCGGCCCTCGCACCCGAGGCCGCGATCACCTCGCGCCACTTGTCGTGCTCCCGGCGCATGGTGTTTGCGAGCGCGGCCGCCGACGAGTCCTTCGGCAGCTCCAGCCCCTGGCGGGCCAGGCCCTGGCGGATGTCGTCCTGCTGCAGCAACTGCGCGAAGGCCCCGTGCAGCCGGTCGATCACCGGTTGCGGGGTCTTCGCCGGCGCGACGATGCCGAAGAAGACGCTGGCATCGAAGTCCTTCACGCCCTGTTCCGACAGCGTCGGTACGTCGGGCATGGCCGAGGACCGGGCCGTGGTAGTCACGCCGACGACCCGCAGCTTTCCGGCCTTGGCATGCGGCAGCGCCGTCAGCACGTCGGTGAAGGTCATCGACACCTGGCCGCCGAGCAGGTCGTTCAGCGCCGGCCCGGTACCGCGGTAGGGCACATGCTCGATGTCGGTCCCGGTGCGCATGTTGAACAGCACGCCGGCGAGATGGGACGAGGCGCCATTGCCCGACGAGGCGAAGTTCAACTTGCCGGGGTTGTTCTTCGCATAGGCGATCAGCTCCTTGACGTCTTTCGCCGGGATGTCCGGATGCACCGCGAGCACGTTCGGCAGGTAGCCGACCATGACGACGGGGCTGAAGCTGCGCACCGGGTCGTACTGGATCTTGTCGTAGAGGAGGCCATTGATCGTCAACGGGCCCGAAGTGCCGAACAGGATCGTGTGTCCGTCCGGTGCCGCGCGTGCCACCAGCTCGGCGCCGACGTTGCCGCCGGCTCCGGCGCGGTTCTCGACGACCACCGGTTGCCCGAGGCTCGACCGCAGCGACATTGCCAGGCTTCGTGCCATCGCGTCGGTCGG
>JBEVJQ010000313.1:0-4118 GCA_040510055.1 Burkholderiaceae bacterium
GCCGTCCCTGCCCGGCGAACGGGACCTGAGGTCGCCGGTGATGGATCGACGCGTCCGTCAGGCAGCGGTCCCCGCGAGCTGGGCGCTGGTGCGCCCGAACCGGCGCTCGCGCCGACGGTACCACGTCAGTGCATCCATCAGCGCGCCGTGGTCGAAGTCCGGCCAGTAGCGATCGCAGAAGTACAACTCGCTGTAGGCGAGCTGCCAGATGAGGAAGTTGCTGATCCGCTGTTCGCCGCCGGTGCGAATGAACAGGTCGGGCTCCGGGGCATAGTGCATCGACAGGTGAGCTGCGAGTTCGTCCTCGCCGATCGGCCGGACGACATCATCGCCACGAGCGGCCCGGTCGCGCAACACGGCCGTGGCCGCCTGCAGCAGGTCCCAGCGACCGCCGTAGTTGGCGGCGATCGTGAGCGTCATCCCGCGGTTGTTGCAGGTCAGGGCCTCGGCGGCCATGATCGCCGCTTGCAGCTTGCGGTCGAACCGCGTCCGGTCGCCGACGACCCGCAGCCGCAGGTCGTTGCGGTGCAACTGTGTGACTTCGCGTTGCAGCGCCGAGATGAACAGGCGCATCAGCAGCGAGACCTCGTCGGCCGGACGGCGCCAGTTCTCGGAGCTGAACGCGAACAGGGTCAGGTAGCGGACACCGAGCCGGGCACAGGACTCTACTGTCGAACGCACGGTCTCCACGCCCTTGCGGTGGCCGGCCGTCCGGGGCAGCCGCCGGTCGGTCGCCCAGCGACCGTTGCCATCGAGGATGATCGCGATGTGCTGCGGGACCGCGCCGAGGTCGGGCACTGTCTGGGTGCTGCTGACGAAGGACCCCATGTCCGATCCCGTCCCGGCGAGCGATTGCGACACCCGGGTCAAACCGTCATGACCTCCTGCTCCTTGGCCGCGAGCAGCTTGTCGATCTCGCCGATGATCCGGTCGGTGAGCTTCTGGACGTCGTCCTGCGAACGCCGTTCCTCGTCTTCCGAGATCTCCTTGGCCTTGAACAGGTCGCGGGTCTCGTTGTTGGCGTCGCGGCGCAGGTTGCGGACCGAGACCTTCGCCTGCTCGCCTTCGTGCTTGACGACCTTGACCAGTTCCCGGCGGCGCTCCTCCGACAGCGGCGGCATCGGCACGCGGATCAGTTCGCCGCTTGCCGCGGGGTTCAGTCCCAGGTCCGAATCGCGGATCGCCTTTTCGACGGCCCCGGACATCTTCTTCTCCCAAACCGAGACGCCGAGGGTGCGCGCGTCGATCAACGTCACGTTGGCGACCTGGTTGATCGGCACCTGGCTGCCGTAGTAGTCGACGGTGACGTGGTCGAGGATGCCGGCGTGGACCCGGCCGGTGCGCAGTTTGGCGAGACTAGTCTTCAGCGACTCGACGCTCTTCTGCATCTTCTGCTCGGTCGCCTGCCTGATGCTACTGACCGACATGGAAAACCTCCGTGAGGTGTTCAGACGTGAACCAGCGTGCCCTCGTCCTCGCCTGCCACCGCTCGGGCGAGCGCGCCGGGCTTGAAGATCGAGAACACCTTGAGGGGCAGATCCTGGTCGCGGCACAGCGCGAAGGCCGTCGCGTCCATGACCTTGAGGTCGCGTCGGATGGCCTCGTCGAAGCTGATCCGCGAGAACCGCGTGGCCGAGCGATCCCTCATCGGGTCGGCGGTATAGACGCCATCGACCTTGGTAGCCTTGAAGATGATCTCGGCATCGATCTCGGCGCCACGCAGCGCAGCGGCGGTGTCGGTGGTGAAGAACGGATTACCGGTGCCACCTGCGAAGACCACGACCTTGCCTTCCTCGAGGTAGCGCAGCGTCTTCGGCCGGACGTAGGGCTCGACGATCTGCTCGATGCGGATCGCCGACTGGATCCGCACCTCGAGCCCCTGGCCGCGCAGCGCCTCCTGCAACGCCAGCGCGTTCATCACCGTGGCCAGCATTCCCATGTAGTCGCCGGTGGCGCGGTCCATTCCCGCCGCCCCGAGGGCAACACCGCGGAAGATGTTGCCGCCGCCGATCACGATCGCCAACTGGACACCGGTGCGCACGACGCCGGCGATCTCGGCGCACATCTTCTCGAGCGTCGTCCGATTGATGCCGAAGCTGTCGTCGCCCATCAGGGCTTCGCCCGACAGCTTGAGCAGCACGCGACGGTACGACCGTCCCGTGCCCGACGCTTCGGAGTCGGGCGCCATCGCCGGTGCCGTCGCCGTCAACGGGCGGCGGCGACTTGGGCCGCGACCTCGGCCGCGAAGTCGCTCTGCTTTTTCTCGATTCCCTCGCCAACCACGTAGAGCGCGAAGCGCTCGACCCGTGCCTTCTTCTGCTTGAGCAACTGCTCGACGGTGACCTTGTCGTCCTTGACGAACGGCTGGCCGAGCAGCGTGACCTCCTTCAGGAATTTCTGCACCGTCCCTTCGACCATCTTGGCGACGATCTCGGCCGGCTTGCCCGACTCGGCCGCCTTCTGGCTGGCGATCGAGCGCTCCTTGTCGATCAGTTCGGCCGCCACCCCGTCGCGCGACAGCGCCACCGGTTTTGCCGCGGCGATATGCATCGCCAGGTCGCGGGCGAGCGCTTCGTCGCCGCCGACGAGGTCGACCAGCACGCCGATCCGGGCCCCGCCATGAACGTAACTGGCGATGGCGCCGTCGTTCGAGGCGAAGCGCACGAAGCGCCGGATCGACAGGTTCTCGCCGATCTTGCCGATCAGCGCTTTCCTGAACTCCTCGACCGGCTGGCCGTCGAGCGCGAGCGCCGACAACGCGGCGACGTCGGCCGGTGAAGCCTCGGCCACGAGCCGCGCCAGCGCCGCGGCGAACGACAGGAAATCGTCGTTCTTGGCGACGAAGTCGGTCTCGCAGTTGACTTCGACCATCGCCGCCAGCCGCCGGTCGCCGGCGACATGGACGCCGACCACGCCTTCGGCGGTCACGCGCGAGGCCGCCTTGCTCGCCTTGTTGCCGAGCTTGACGCGCAGGATCTCCTCGGCCCGGCCCAGGTCGCCATCGGCCTCGGTCAGAGCCTTCTTGCACTCCATCATCGGTGCGTCGGTCTTCTCGCGCAGGGTCTTGACCATCGCTGCTGTGATTTCAGCCATGCTGCAGGTGCCTCTTGTTCACAAATTGTTCGGTTATAACGTCCTGCGTCCGGCGGCCTCGGGGAGCGCCTCGACGAGGCGTGGAGAAATGGCAGAAACGGGTCGCGATCGTCGCGAGGACCGCAGCCGTACACACGTACGGCGAGGACCGCAGCGGCGAGCCCGGCGCGTTTCCGCCGATTTATCCATCCCTCGTCAGGCCCCTTCTTCTTCGGCGGACACCTCGACGAATTCGTCCTCGTCGGCCCCCTTGGCGACGTCCTGCAACGCCGCGCTGCGGCCCTCGAGCACGGCATCGGCCGCGCCGCGGGCATAGAGCCGGATCGCGCGACCCGAATCATCGTTGCCGGGGCTCACGTGGTTGATCCCGTCGGGCGAATGGTTGGTGTCGACCACGGCCACGACCGGGATGCCGAGCTTCTTCGCTTCGGTGATCGCGATCCGGTGGTAGCCGACGTCGATCACGAACAGGCAGTCGGGCAGCCCGGCGAGATCCTTGATGCCCCCGAGGCTCTTGACCAGCTTCTCGCGCTCGCGGGTGAACATCAGTCCTTCCTTCTTCGTCATCCGCTCGACGGCGCCGTCCTCGACGGCCGCTTCCATCTCCTTCAGCCGCTTGATCGAGGTCTTGACGGTCTTGCAGTTGGTCAGCATCCCGCCGAGCCAGCGTTCGTCGACGTAGGGCATCCCGGCGCGGCCGGCTTCCTCGGCGATGATCTCGCGTGCCTGGCGCTTGGTGCCGACGAAGAGGATCGTTCCGCGGTTCGCGGCGAGCTGCCGCAGGTACTTCATCGCTTCCTGGTACATCGTCATCGTCTGCTCGAGATTGACGATGTGGATCCGGTTGCGATGACCGAAGATGAACGGGGCCATCTTCGGGTTCCAGTAACGGGTCTGGTGTCCGAAATGGACGCCCGCTTCCAGCATTTGACGCATGGTTACCGACATGAAAAAACTCCAAAAGTTAAGGTTAGCCTCCCCTCGCAAGACTCTCTTTTTGGAGAGACCTTAACGGTGCAAGGGTG
>JBEVJQ010000314.1:0-10616 GCA_040510055.1 Burkholderiaceae bacterium
CCGGCTTCGTGTAAGCTCGCGACGTGCCAGTTGCCACGGGTTCGACTCCCTTTTGGAATGGACCGGCAACATCGGCAGGCTCCTCAATGTAGCCAGCATTGCCCCATTGCAGTGCGAACATCGGGAGCTACGCCTCGTTCCAGACCCAGTTCGTGGTGGCACAGCACCAGATGTGTGCGATTTGCGATTGGTGCACTGCAGCAGTCGCCTGCCTGCCGCCGGCCGGCGGCTCGTTTCGGCCGTCGATCGGGCGCAGCCGACCACCTTCCGATCTAGTCTCGACGGGTCGGGCATCAGCGTTCCCCGGTCGCCGGCGCCAAACGACCCCTGTGCTATGCTGGATTTCACTTGCCCGGGAGCCCTTCCTTGGACCGCCACAGCTTCCTTCAAGACTTCCAGCAGCGCGTCCTGGACATGTTCCGGGCGAGCCCGGCCGCCGACCTGGAACGGAATCTGAAGGCACTGGTCAGCCAGACCTTCAATCGGCTCGAACTGGTCACGCGTGACGAGTTCGATACCCAGCGCGAGATGCTCGAGGAACTGTCGGCGCGGGTCGCGGCCCTCGAGTCGTCGACCCCAGGCGTAACTGATCCGTCTCGTCCCGATACGTCGCCCGGTTCAGCGGCGGATACCGCCTCGAGTCCCGGCCAGGACCGCGCCGCCGCGGCTGCCGGCGATCGCCAGACGGACGATCCGCCGCCGCTGGGGCCGTCACCCTACGATCCGCCGCCACTCAAGCCGTCGGCATTCGAAACGCCGCCAGCCATCGATCCGAAGGGTAGCGGCGGCAGCGCCTGACCTTCTGCTGTCAGCGCGGACCCGTCGATGGGGCTGGCTGTCACCCGAAGCCGCGCACTCAGGGGCCTCGCCGCCCATGAGGTCCGAGTCGAGACCCATATTGGCAACGGCCTACCCACCTTTACCCTGGTCGGACTGCCCGAAACGACGGTCCGCGAGAGCCGTGACCGCGTCCGCGCCGCCATCATCGAATCGGGCTATGACTTCCCGAACCAGCGGATCACCGTCAACCTGGCGCCGGCAGATCTGCCGAAGGACAGCAGCCGATTCGACCTGCCGATCGCGGTCGGTATCCTGAGCGCGGCCGGCGTCGTTCCGGCAGCGACCCTGGAACAGGTCGAACTGGCGGGCGAACTGTCTCTGACGGGGAAGTTGCGGCCGGTCAGCGGCAGCCTGGCCATCGCCTGCGGGCTGGTCGTCGATCGGAGCCGGCGCTCGCTGATCCTGCCCCGGGACAACGCGGCAGAGGCAAGATTGAGCGGGTTGACGGCAATCCTCGAGGCCAACGACCTTCGGGAGGTCTGCAATCTGCTCCGCGGGATCGCGATTGAAAATCCGAGCGCACCCGTCATGGCCGCCGGGAAGGACCCTGGTTCGATGGTTTCGTCGGACGCAAGCGTCGCGATCGCCGCGCCCGATCCATCCCGACAGCCTGGCGAGATCGTCGCGATCGATCGACCGATGACCTCCGGTGCGATCGCGACCGATCAATCGACGACTTCTGGTGCGATCGCGATCGATCAATCGACCTCTGGTGCGATCGTCGCGACCGATCAATCGAGGACTTCCGGTGCGATCCCCGCGACCGGGAACGCCGAACTCGACCTCGACGACGTCGTCGGCCAGCCGGTGGCCAAGCGGGCGCTCGAGATCAGCGCCGCTGGCGACCACCACTTGCTGCTCTGCGGCCCCCCGGGCACAGGCAAGTCGATGCTGGCCGAACGGCTCGGCGGCATCCGCCCGTTGCTGACGC
The DNA here is from genome assembly GCA_040510055.1 of Burkholderiaceae bacterium. GTDB lineage: Bacteria > Pseudomonadota > Gammaproteobacteria > Burkholderiales > Burkholderiaceae_E > Lautropia. Next base: position 1,772 of record JBEVJQ010000314.1, read on the forward strand.
CGTCGCAGGCGCTCGAGAAAGCGATGATCGCGTCGCTGCGCCGGCTGCCGGTCGCGACGATCGATCGCCGACCGGCGTTTCGCGCACCCCATCATTCGACCTCGGTTGCCGGCCTGATCGGCGGCGGCCAGCCGCCCGCGCCGGGTGAGATCAGTCTCGCCCACCACGGCGTCCTGTTTCTCGACGAGTTGCCCGAGTTCCGGCGCCAGGTCATCGAGGCGCTACGCGAGCCCCTCGAGACCGGCCGGATCACCGTCAGCCGTGGCCCGTTCCAACAGACCTTTCCGGCGGGGTTCGTCCTGGTCGCGGCGATGAATCCCTGTCCCTGCGGCTACCTAGGCGATCCGCGTCACGAATGCGCCTGCACGCCGGAGCAGATTCGTCGCTACCGGATGCGGCTGTCCGGCCCGTTTCTCGATCGATTCGATCTCTGTGTCGAAGTGCGGCGTCCGGACCGGGGCCTTTCCGGTCCGATCGATCCCGGTCCGATCGTTCCCGGTCCGATCGAGGCCGGTCCTGTCGTGGCCGAACGGCGATCGCCGCCGCCGGGTTCGTCCGGCAGCGCGCTGGCGCGGGCCCGCGTGGCGGCGGCCCGGGCGCGCCAACTCGATCGACAGGGCTGCGCCAACGGCCGGCTCGATGCCGCGAACCTCGAGTCACGGCTGTCGCTGGCCGCCGCGGCGACGCGGCTCGCATACGAGGGAATGGCCCGCTACGGCTGGTCGATGCGAGCCCTGCATCGGACCTTGAAGGTCGCGCGCACAATCGCCGATATCGATGCCGCCGCGGCCGTGGGCATCGAGGCCGTCGCAGAAGCGATCGCGCTCCGGCATCCGTTGACCGAGCGCGGCTGACGGCCCCGGAGGTGGCCGGCGTTGCGCCGACGGCCCGGGGGTGGCGCCGACGGCCACAGACGAAGAGGACATCCATTGACTGACGAATCTTCCCGAGGGCGCGATGTGCCCGTCAACCCGTCGCCCCGCAACGATGACGGCACCGACTCGCCGCCGCTCGCCGGGCTGTCGGTGATCGAACTGCACGCGATCGGTCCGGTGCCGTTCGCCGGGATGCTGCTGGGCCAACTCGGGGCCACCGTCACGCGGGTCTCGCCGCCGGCCGATCCGGGGCTCGGAGTCGGTAGCGATCCGCGCTTCGACTTGCTCAATGCCGGCAAGCGTCGGCTGCTCGTCGACCTCAAGGATCCGGGGGGTGCCGCGACGCTGGCCGCCGAACTGGCGGCGGCCGACGTGCTGATCGAGGGCTTCCGTCCAGGCGTCCTCGAGCGACTGGGGCTCGCGCCCACCAGGTTGCTCGAGCGACACCCTCGACTCGTCATCGGTCGGCTCAGCGGCTGGGGAGACCAAGGACCGCTCGCCGCGATCGCTGGCCATGACATCAACTATCTCGCGATCGCGGGCGTGCTCGACGCGGTCGGGCCGGCCGAACGCCCGATTCCACCGCTGAACCTGGTCGCCGACTTCGGCGGCGGAGCGATGTACCTCGTCGCGGGCGTGCTCGCCCGGCTGGTACGACGCGGGATCGACGGTCGCGGCGGCCTGGTGACGGCCAGCATCGTCGCCGGCACGATCGGGTTGACGCCGATGTTCTATGGGATGCTTGCCTCCGGTCGCTGGCGTAGCGGGCGCGAGAACAACCTGCTCGACGGACGGGCGCCGTTCTATCGAACCTACCGTTGCGGCGATGGTCGGTTCGTCGCCGTCGGTCCGCTCGAACTGAAGTTCTACCGGACGCTGGTCGAACTCACGGGCTTGTCGGACCGGATCGATTGCGCACGCCAGTACGATGAATCGACCTGGCCGCAGGTGACCCGGATATTCGCCGAGCGCTTCGCCACGCGCAGCCGCGACGAATGGGCGCAGGCGGCAACGGCGACCGATGCCTGCCTATCGCCAGTCCTCGACTTTCTCGAGGCCAGCGACCATCCGCACAACCGCGCCAATGGCTGGTTCGGCGACGACTCGGGCTTCGCCGCGCCACGGTCGGTGCTGCGCTTCAGCGGGCCGTGATGACACCAGGCTCGCGGACGCGCCGCCAGGTGATGAACCGCAACCAGGCCACGAACTGCAGCAGGGCGAGCACGCCGAAGCTGATCCGGAACGCATCGACCTGCGGCCGGCCAGCGGCGATCAGGCCATCGACCAGCAAGCCGACCAGCGACTGGATGACGATCACGCTGCTGAACACGACCAGGTTGAATGCGGTTAGCGCGCGACCGCCCATGCGCGCCGGGAACGCCATGGCGACACGCGCCTGGACCGGCGTGTAGACGGTGGTCAGGACGGCGATCACCAGCCAACCCCAGAGCCCGGCGACTTGCGGCATCGCGGCGATCAGCAGCAGGATGGTTACGCTGATCGGTACGGCGAACGCCACGGTCCGGATCGTCGCAGCCAGCGTCTTTGCCAGCCGCGGCGCGATCAGCCCGTTGACGAGGTAGGCGACCAGCAACATTGCGTTGAAGACGAACAGGGCCTCGCCGGCGCGTTCCGGCGTGTAGCCGAGGACCCGGACGAACCACGGGCCGAGCCACAGCGTCTGCAGCGAAATGAACGTGCCCTGCATCGCGGCTGACAGCATCACCATCCGCCAGAAAAAGGGGTTCGACAGGATGTCGCCGTAGCCGGCCAGCGATTGCAGAAACGACGGCCGCGCGCTGCCATCGGGTTCACGTGCCCGCGGCAGTCCGAACCACATCGCAGCGGCGATCAACAGCAGCAGCACGGCGCAGGCGGCGAACACGCCGCGCCAGCCGAGCGTGGGCAGCACGAGCCGCACCGGCGCCGTCGCGACCATCACGCCGAAGGTTCCGAACATCAGCACCCAGGCCGCGAGTCGCATCTGCTGGTCGGCCGCGAACCAGATCCGGAACATCGCGAACGGCGCCATCAGCCCGGCCGCGAAGCCGACGCCCATGACCAGTCGCGCCACCCAGAGGGTCTCGAGGCGATCGGCGACGGCGATCACGGCGCACGACGCCGCGGCCAGCGTCAACAGCGTCGCGTTGACGCGGCGTGGGCCGAAGCGATCGAGGAACACGCCGAGCGGCACCTGCATCGCGGCGAAGCCGATGAAGTAGGCACTGGTCAGTGTCCCGAGCGACGTGTTCGACAGCGACAGCTCGCGGCTCAGCTCCGGCGCAATGGTCGCGTTGATAGCCCGAAGGCCGTAGGACATCAGGTAGCCGGCGGCGAGGATCAAGAAGATCCTCGCGCCGAACAGACCGCGTGCGGGAGCACCGGTCGAGGTACTCACGGCTCGACGATCCGCAGCGACTCGAAGAACCGGCGCGCGGCCTCGTCATCGAACGCGCGACCGATGACTACTGCCTGGGCCGCGAGCCCGCGGGCGGTGAAGAAACGACCCTGCAACCTGACCGCGGCGTGGGCTCCGGTGCCGCGGGCATCGACGGCCACGGCATCGCGCGCCCCCTTCGATCGCCCGGCGCCGTCGATCACGGGGATCGGCTGCGGCCGCCGCGGCGGGGTGTCGACCGGAGCAGCGATGTTGCGCAGCATCTGTTCGCGCATGCTGGCCAGCCGGTCGGCGGCCGATCCCTGTCCGACCGCCGGACTATCGCCGCCGCTACGCGCTACCGCGACGGTGAACGCCAGGTCGTCGGCATCGGCGCCGACCATCGTCATCTCGACGGCTTCGGCGCGCAGATGGATGCGGCGGGTCAAAGTTGTCGATCTGGCCGGCAGCAGCATCCGGATTTCGTCGCCAGGAAGGTGCGCCTCGCGCCAATCGAACCGACCGGTACAGCCTGGCACGGTCGCGCCGGCCAGCAACAATCCACAACCGGAAGCCAACGGATAACTTATCAGTGCGCGGCGCGGGCACTGCGGTCGGACGCGCCGGGCGGCAGTCATTGCATAATGGTAGCGAAGGCCGATCCGGCGAAGGACCATCCGGCGCAGGACAATCGAGGAGACACCGATGCTGTACGAGTTCAAGTGCCGCGCCACCGGGACCGTCACCATGACCGAGTCGGTGGGGCGCAAGATCGTGGAACTGATGGGCAAGTCACCCGGCCCGAAGGGCATCATCACCGTCGATCAGATGCCCGCCGCGATCAAGGCGTTGAGGTCGGCGGCCGAACGTGATCGCAAGGCGACCGAGGCGGCCCGTCGCGGCACGCCGGCTGGGGCTGCGGTCCCTGCCGCTGCGAAGGATGACGACGCCAAGGAAGAGGAGAAGAACGCCGTCGGGATCAGCCAGCGCGTGGTGCCGCTGATCGAGATGCTCGAGGCAGCGCACGCTGCCGGCAGGGATGTCACCTGGGGCGTCTGATGGGCTGGAAATGCCTTGGCCTGGCCTTGGATTTCGCTAGCCTTCGCCCGACAACTGTTCGACGGACGCTATAGCGCCAGCTCGATAAGGTAGGGCCCCTCGGTCGCGTAGCCGCGCTTCAGCGCCTTGACCAGCGCGCCAAGATCGGAGATGCGCTCGCCTGGCACGCCGTGGCCCCTGCCGAGGGCGACCCAGTCGAGCGGCGGGGAGTCGAGCGACAGCATCGCGCGGGCATTGTCGCCCCGGATCGCAGCACCGACGCCGAGCAGTTCGCCTTGCAGGATCCGATAGGCGCGATTGGCGAACACCACCACGACGACCTTCAGCGACTCGCGGGCCATGGTCCACAGCGCCTGCAACGTGTACATCCCGCTGCCGTCGCCCTCGAGCGCCACGACCTGGCGATCGGGAGCCCCGATGGCGACGCCGACCGCCCCGGGAAGACCCTGCCCGATCGCGCCGCCCATCCCCTGGGTGACGATATGCGGCGCGGCACGCCGGAACCAGGGCGCGAACTGCCGTCCCGACGAAACCGCTTCGTCGGTGACGACCGCGCCCTCGGGCAGCGACTCGGCGACGATCCGCGCGATGTTCGGCAGGCACCAGTCGTTCTCGCCGACGCTGGCATCACGCGGCGGTGAAGGCGCGGGATCATGGCTGAGCCCACGCTCGGCCGGAGCGATTTCGAGCGCATCGGCAAGCGCCGCGAGCGCGGCTTCGGTATCCGACTCTGGTCGTGCCAAGGTCACTACCGGGCAGCCGGGCGGCGCCAGGAGACTCGGCATTCCCGGGTAGGCGAAGAAACCGACCGGTTCAACGGCGCCCGCCAGCACCAGGCGACGCGTACCAGCGAGCAACTTGACCGCGGCATCGACCGCGTACGGAATCCGCTCCATCGGCGGCAGTCCGCGCCCGACATCGAGCCGCGCCTGGTAGAACGCCAGCATCGGCCGGCAGCCGGTCCGGCGCGCGATCGCCGCGGCCAGTCGCTGGCCATGCGCGGACACGGCATTGCCGCCCAGTAGCAGCACGGTGCTGGCACCGCCGCCTGCACCGCTGTCACGCAACTGCGCGGCAATCGCCTCGACAGCTTCGGGAGTGAAAGGCGGATCATCGACACCGGCGATGGCCTGCGCCGCCGATGCCGGGGCGGCTGCCGTCGTCGAGGACGTGGCCGGCGCTGGCACCGGGGTCCACGCCGTGTCGGCCGGCAGGATCAGCGTGGCGATCCGTCCGGCCTTGCCGAACCGCGTGGCGGCGATCGCGTCGGCCGCATCACGGGCCACGTCGGCGGCGGCGAGCGAGCGCCGGATCCAGTCCGAGACTGGGCGGGCGATTCCTTCGATATCCGAATGCAACGGCGATTCGAACCGCGCGTGGCCGATGGCATGGTCGCCGACGATGTTGACGATCGCCGATCGCGCCTTCTGCGCGTTGTGCAGGTTCGCAAGGCCGTTGCCCAGCCCCGGCCCCAGGTGCAACAGCGTCGCGGCCGGACGCCGCTGCATCCGGTAGTAGCCATCGGCAGCGCCCGTGACCACGCCCTCGAACAGCCCGAGCACGCAGCGGATTCGCACGGCACCATCCAGTGCCGCAACGAAATGCATCTCCGAAGTGCCTGGATTCGCGAAGCAGACATCCACCCCGTTGGCGGACAATGACGAAACCAGCGACTCGGCACCATTCATCGGGCAGTCTCCACTCTGCGGATCAGGGAGGGCGACCTGCGCAGGCCAGGGTCACCGGCAGTATGCTTGCGGATCGCCCCCGCTGACTACCGCCCCGCAATGAGCAGCCCCGAGTCCGCCCTGGAACCTGTCACCGACAAGATCATCGCCCGCAAGGAACGCGGGATCGGCTGGCTGATCTTCAATCAGCCTGAGCGTCGCAACGCCATGTCGATCGAGATGTGGGAGGCGATACCCGATGTGCTCGCCGATTTCGCATCCGACCCGGCGGTGCGCGTGGTCGTGATGGCCGGCGCCGGCGACAAGGCTTTCGTCTCGGGTGCCGACATCTCCCAGTTCGAGAAGAGCCGGTCGGATGCCGAGTCGGCCGAGCACTACGCCAAGACGACCGCGGGGGCCTGGGCTGCGCTCGGCGGCCTCGAAAAGCCGCTGATCGCGATGATCCGGGGATTCTGCATCGGTGGCGGGCTGGCGATCGCGCTCAAGGCCGACGTGCGGATCGCGGCCGACGACGCTCAATTCGCGATCCCGGCCGCGCGGCTCGGCCTGGCCTACGCCGCCGACGGCATCGGCGAACTGGTCGCGTTGGTCGGACCGTCGGAAGCGAAGTCGATCCTGTTCTCGGCCGAACGGCTCGATGCCCAGCGGGCGCTGCGCATCGGCCTGATCAATCGCGTGGTCCCGGTGGCCGGGCTCGAGCAGGCGGTGCGCGACTATGCGCAGCGTTTGTCGGAGAATGCGCCGCTCACGATCCGCTCGGCGAAGATCACGATCGACGAACTGATGCGCAACGAAAGCGATCGTGACATGACTCGGGTCGAGGCGTCGTATCACGCATGCTTCGCGAGCGAGGACTACACCGAAGGAAGGCGCGCGTTCATGGAGAAGCGCAAGCCGCGGTTCACGGGCCGCTGACCGAACGATGGGCCTCCACGATTGGCTGGTATATGTGATCGCTGCGGTCGGGCTGTCGCTGACGCCGGGGCCTAACGGCTTGCTCGTGCTGTCTCACGGGATGCGGTTCGGTCTCGCGCGCGCCAGCTACACGGCTGCTGGCGGCGTCGCCGGTTTCCTGGTGCTGGTGGCGATCTCGCTGGCCGGACTGGGCGTCCTGCTGGCCACGTCGGAGCGGGCGTTTACTACCGCCAAGTGGATCGGTGCTGCCTATCTCGTCTACCTCGGGGTCCGGACCTGGAGGGCAGCGCCGCCGGCTGTCCGCGCCCGGGGCGACGCCGGGGCGCCTCCGGACGTGTCGGCGCGGGTGGCCTCGGCGCGTCGCTGCTTCGTCGAAGGTTTTCTCGTGGCGGTGACCAACCCCAAGGCGCTGATCTTCTTCGCCGCCTTCCTTCCCCAGTTCATGCAACCGGGCCTGTCGTTCGGAACCCAGTTCGTCGTCCTTGGCGGGACGTTCGCCGTTGTCGAACTGATCTACGAGATCGCCCTCGCCGGCGCTGCGCAGCGCGTCGCTCCCTGGCTCGGCCGTCACGGCCGGATCTTCAACCGGATCACCGGGGCGACCTTCGTCGCGATCGGCGGCGTGCTCGCGGCGTCCCGGCACTGATCGAGCGCCGCATTCGACCCTGCACCGCGGCGACCCGCCCCTGCGGCCCCCCGCTGGTCGCGACTCGGCTACAGTACGCGACAGGTGTCTCGACAGGCGGTGACACCGCGGACGAAGGAGTATCGGTAATGGCCGAAGAACGCGCTGTACTGGCCGGGGGCTGCTTCTGGGGAATGCAGGACCTGATCCGACGCCTGCCCGGCGTCATCGCGACGCGCGTCGGGTACACCGGCGGCGATGTCGCGAACGCGACCTATCGCAACCACGGCACCCACGCCGAAGCGATCGAGATCCGGTACGACCCGGAGACGACGAACTTCCGCACGCTGCTCGAATTCTTCTTCCAGATCCACGATCCGACTACCCGCGACCGCCAGGGCAACGACATGGGGACCAGCTACCGGTCGGCGATCTTCTATGCGGACGAAGCGCAGAAGCAGATCGCCGAGGAGACCATCGCCGATGTCGAGGCCTCGGGGATCTGGCCTGGGAAGGTCGTCACCGAGGTGGCCAAGGCCGGCCCGTTCTGGGAGGCGGAACCGGAACACCAGAACTATCTCGTGCGCTACCCCGCCGGCTACACCTGTCACTTCGTCCGGCCGAACTGGAAGCTTCCGACCCGCAAGGATCCGCCGCGCGCGCAAGCCGCCTGACGCCCAGCGGCCACCTGTCCGGTTCAAGGCTTCACACCCGGCAGCCCGCCCTGTTCCGTCAAGGCTTCACCCCGGCGTCCGCCCCGCCCGTCAGGTCTTCGCCCGGCGCCCGCCCTGCCCCGTCGAGACTCGCCATGGACACCGCCTCCCTGACCTCGCCGGCCGCCGCCCTCAGTCGGCACACCATCGGCGATCTGCTGCGTCGCAGCCGGCAACGGTTTCCCGACCGGCTCGCGATCCGATGCGGATCGGTCAACTGGACCTACGCCCGCTTCGACGACAACTGCAACGCGCTGGCTGCCGGACTCGCCGCCGAGGGGGTCGCGCTCGGTGACCGGGTCGCGATCATCGCTCGCAACTCGCACGCGTTCGCGGCCATGCGGTTCGCGCTGGCCCGTCTCGGCGCGGTGCTGGTACCGATCAATTTCATGCTCAACGCCGAAGAGGCGCGATTCATCCTCGATCACAGCGGTGCGACGATGTTGTGCGTCGATTCGGCGATGGCGACGCTGGGCCAGGCGGCGGCGAGCCGCGGCACTGCGGTGCGAACCCTCGTCTGGCTGCCGAGCGAGCAACCGACCGAGCCGGTCCCCGGGCTGCTGCATTTCGACGCCCTGATGCTGGCCGATGCG
>JBEVJQ010000315.1:0-3814 GCA_040510055.1 Burkholderiaceae bacterium
GAATGACCGCTGTGGAAGACGGCCGGCAGTTTGTGTTCGGCGATGACTTCGTAGATCGGCCAGGCCATCCGGTCGTCCGGATCGAAGCCCTGGACGGTCGGATGGAACTTGAAACCGCGGACCCCCATCTCCTCGACCAGGCGTCGCGCCTCGCGCGCGCCATAGCGGCCCTTGTGCGGGTCGACGCTGCCGAAGGCGATCATGATGTCGCGGTTCTCGAGCGCAGCCTCGGCGATCTCCTCGTTCGGGATTCGCCGCCGCCCGAGTTGGGTCTCGGCATCGACGGTGAACATCACGAAGCCGATCTTCTGCTCGCGGTAGTAGTCGAGGGTCTCGGCCATCGTCGGCCGGCGACTCGACCGGAAGTATTTGTCGGCCGCGCGGTCGTATTCCTCGCCGTAGGCATCGAAAGGGTTCCGGCACGACACTTCGAGGTGAGTGTGGGTGTCGATCGCGATCAGGGCGTCGGTCTTCAATGGGTTACTCCCTCTCGGTCGGCACCGTCAGAACGGCAGGCCGACATAGTTTTCGGCCAGCGCCGTCGATGCCGCCCGCGAACCGACCAGGTATTCCAGTTCGGCCAACTGCAGCTTCTGTCCGATCGCGCCGGTATCGGGAAACTTGTGCATCAATGAGGTGAACCACCACGAGAAGCGCTCGGCCTTCCACACCCGCGCCAGGCAGATGTCGGAGTAGTGGTCGATGCCGGCGCTGCTGCGCTCGTTGAAGTACTCGATGAAGGCACGCGACAGATAGCGGACGTCGGACGCGGCGAGGTTGAGTCCCTTGGCGCCTGTTGGCGGGACGATGTGCGCGGCATCGCCAGCGAGGAACAGCCGGCCGAAACGCATCGGCTCGGCCACGAAGCTGCGCAGCGGCGCGATTCTCTGCTCGAGCGCCGGTCCGGTGACCAGCGTCTCGGCGGACTCCGGGTCGATGCGGCGGCGCAATTCATCCCAGAACCGGTCGTCGCTCCACTCCTCGACCTTGTCGTGCAGCGAGCACTGGACGTAGTAGCGGCTGCGCGTCTTCGATCGCTGCGAACAGAGCGCGAAGCCGCGCTCGTGGTTCGAGTAGATCAGTTCCTCCGATACCGGTGGCGTGTCGGACAGCATCCCCAGCCACCCGAACTGATAGACGCGTTCGTAGATCGACAGCGCTTCGGCTGGCACGCTGGCGCGGCTGACGCCGTGATAGCCGTCGCAGCCGGCAATGACGTCGCAGCGGATCTCCTGCGGTTCGCCATGGACGGTGAACGTCACCCGCGGTCCGTTCGCCCCGCCGGCGCCGTCGAAGTCATGGAGCGCCACGTCCTTGGCCTCGTAGACGGTCTCGCGACCACTGGCGGCCCGGGCTTCCATCAGGTCGCCGGTGACCTCGGTCTGGCCGTAGACGACGACACGCTTGCCGTCGGTCAGGTGCTCGAGGTCGATCCGGTGCCGGCGGCCGCCGAAGGCAAGGCCGATTCCGTCATGGGGCAACCCTTCGGCGCGCATCCGTGCACCGACGCCGGCCTCTTCGAGCAGGTCGCAGGTGGTCTGCTCGAGCACGCCGGCGCGGATGCGACCGAGGACGTAGTCGCCGCTCTGGCGCTCGAGGATGACGTTGTCGACGCCGGCGACATGCAGCAACTGTCCCAGCAGAAGACCTGCCGGTCCGGCGCCAACGATGACGACCTGGGTCCTGCGCACGGTGCTGCCCTTGGTTGCGGCGGATGCGGACGACGTTGCGGCGACCGGGGACGACGACGTTGCGGCGGCGTTCATGGGACATCGTCTCCTGGTGGGCCGGCTTCGATCAACCGGCATCCGTGTTCAGCGGCGTGGGTCCGTCGGCGCCCAGTCTACCAAGCGCGACCGCCGTACGGAGCAGACCCGGGGCGTCGCCGGTTCGCGTCGGCGCAAAAGCCCTTCAGCGCGGCCCGGATCGTGGCTGGCGGCGTGCGTACTCGATCTGCAGCATCTTGCGATGCTCGCGCGCCATTCGCGGCGGCTCGAAGCCCAGCAACCGGGCGATACCGAACAGCACGCTCCGCAGCCGCCGGATCCGCGTCGCCCAGACGCTCGGCCGGTACTCGACCAGCGCCTCCGATGGCGTCGAGGCCGAGGAAGCGCGACTCGCCCGGGCGACGGCATGGGGCTGCGCGGCCACCGGGGCCTTGGCATCGGGCCGCGCGGCTGCCGGGGCCGTTGCCGGCACGGGCCTGCCACCTTCCCTGATGTCGGCGGCGTGGCGCCTGCTCATCCGTTCGAGCGATTCGTTGAGCACCTGATAGCGCGCACGCCAGCTGATCTGCCAGGCGCTCTGGTAGGGGCAGCCGAGGACAGCCAGGCGGGCGGCGATCCGCGACGCGTTCCAGCGGTGCGAACCCGCGAGCTGGATTGCCATCGCCTCGAACTCCGCGGGCGACGGTGTCCTGCCAGGCTCGATCTCGGCCTGCTCCGCAGCCCCGTACCAGGGCTTCCATCCGCCGCCGAGTCCGATCTCGCGGTCGAATGCCTGTCGCAGCGTCGGCTGGCGCAGGACGCGGTAGGCCGAACCAAGGGCCTTGAACCGGGCTTCGGCCCGCAGGTTGCCGGCGTTGCGATCGGGATGACAGAGCTGCGCGGCGCGTCGATAGGCGCTGCGGATCTCTGCCAGGGTCGCGTCCTGAGGGACGCCAAGCACTTCGTAGTGGTCGACGAAATTCAACGCGCAGTGCCCGGTGAAGGTCTGCTCGCACATCGGCCAGTCATTGGCATGATGGCCGCAGCGTCCTGGGTCGTAACCGCGAGGGATTCTACCCACCCGCCTGGCGCAGGTCCGTGATCGCCTGCACGGCGATGCTGCCGACCCGACCGATGGCCGATCGACACGTCGGGCGGCGATCCGGTACTTCCATCACGCAGCGCCGGCGACGGGTGACCTACCATGAGTCGCCGCCTATCGCTGGAGCCACGGTGTCGGGAGATCTGAGTTTTGTCCTGTTCGATCGCGTGCGACGCGAGGCAGGCGACCGGCTCGCTGCGGCGGTGGCCGAGCTGTTGCCGGCACTGGCCAGGCGGCTCGGGCGCCTGGCGATCAGCGCCCCCGACCTCGCGGCCGAGCGCCGACTCGACGCTGCGGCGCGGCGTCTCGAGTCCGAATTCGACGAGCGCATCGATCGCTCGCTCGTCGCCTTCGACGAACTCCACTATCGATTGCTGCGCTACGCGCCCGACGCGCGCCAGTCGCTGGTCGCGGCCGAAGCCTCCGGTGGTCGAAACACCAGGATCCCGCGCGCCTACGACGTGCCGACCGACGAGGAACGCGGCGAGCAGACCCTGGCGCAGAGCCTCGCGGCCAGCGCCCGCCACCAGCTCGCCAGCGCCTACCCGACCTACCTCGCCCGACTCGGTCTGATGCTGGCCCAGCCGGTCGACGAGGACAGCTCGGTGCTGACAGCCAAGGGCTTGGCCCTGGCCGTGGTCGCGGCGCTGCGGCCTTTGTCCGCCGACCCGCTGCTGCACGATACGCTCAGCGATTCGTTGCGACTGATCGCTGCCACCGCCGTGTCGAAGCTGATCGAAGCGGTCGACGCCCGGATGATCGAAGCCGGGCTGCTCGTCGACGCGCCGCCGATCGTGATCGGTCGCTCGCCGACGCCCGCAGCCGGACCGAACGAACAGGACACGACGGCGACGCCGGCCGCGAGTACGCAGGAGCCGGCAGCGCCGGCTGCCAACGCTCCGACGTACGATTCTCCGCTTGCAGAACCGCGCGCCGAGCGCGACGGTGAGTTCGGCGTCGACGCCGAAGGTACCCGCGCCGTCCCGCTGCCGATCGAGCGCCCCGA
>JBEVJQ010000316.1:0-10904 GCA_040510055.1 Burkholderiaceae bacterium
CGCGCCGGCGGCGAGTATCACGGCGGCGTCTGGTTCGACATCGGCACACCGCAGCGACTGTCCGAGCTGAACCGGATGCTCGAATCGACGGCCGGATGGCCGGCGCTACCGACCGATTGGGTGACAGACGGGAGATGACGATGGACAGGCAGGGGCGCGGCAGCAGCGGCAACGGCGGCTCGGGCCCGGCCGCGACGAGCCGGCACCAGGACCGGCCGACGGCCGCGGCAGCGGGCGGTCGCAACCTCCGCAGGCAGGACTTCCGCGGTCGCCGCGCGGAACTGGCCGCCCGGATGAATGCACTCGGCGGCGGTATCGCCGTGCTGTTCACCGCGCCGGAAGTGATTCGCAACCGCGATGCGCACTATCCCTATCGCGCCGACAGTCACTTCCACTACCTGACCGGTTTCCCGGAACCGGAGGCCGCACTGGTGATCGTCGCCGACGGTCGCGGGTCGCGATCGATCCTGTTCTGCCGCACCCGAAACGCCGAGCGCGAGACCTGGGACGGCTTGCGCTTCGGGCCGGAGGCAGCGCGGCGCCGGTTCCGGTTCGACGAGGCCCACCCGATCGAGTCGCTCGACGAGCGGATGGCCGACCTGCTCGCCGACCGCCCGGCGCTGTTTCACGCCGTTGCCACCGACGAACGGCTCGACGCGCGGGTCAGGACCTGGCTCGCGGCGGTGCGGGCGCAGTCGCGCGCCGGCATCGCGGCCCCGGTCGCGACCTTCGATCTGCTGCATCTGATCGACGAGATGCGGCTGATCAAGGATGAAGACGAGATCGCGATCATGCGACGCTCGGCGGCGATCGCCGCCGCTGCCCACCGACGCGCGATGCTGCGCGCACGGGCCGGTGTCTTCGAGTACCAGGTCGAGGCCGAGATCCTCGAGACGTTCCACGACGCCGGCGCCGCCGCCCCTGCCTACGGATCGATCGTCGCCGGGGGTGCCAATGCCTGCATCCTCCACTATCGCGAGAACGATCAGCGCCTCAAGTCCGGCGAGCTGCTGCTGATCGATGCCGGCTGCGAACTCGACGGCTACGCTTCGGACATCACCCGGACGTTTCCGGTCGACGGTCGCTTCACCGGCCCGCAGCGTGCGCTCTACGAGATCGTGCTCGCGGCGCAGCGCGCGGCCGAGCGCAAGACCCGACCCGGTCGCCGGTTCGATGAAGCGCACGAGGCCGCGGTCGCCGTCCTCGCGCAGGGGATGATCGATCTGAAACTGGTCCGCGGCAGCTTGTCGGGCGTGATCGAGTCAGGCGCCTATCGCCGCTTCTACATGCATCGCACCGGCCACTGGCTCGGCCGCGACGTCCACGACGTCGGTGACTATCGCGAGCCGATCGCGTCCGTGTCGTCCGGCACGCCGACATCCGGCACGGCCTCGTCTCGCACGGCCTCGTCTCGCACCGCATCTCGCACCGCATCTCGCACGGCCCCGTCTCGCACCGCGTCGTCCGGCAACAAGGCATCCGACGACAGGACCTCGGCCAGGCAGCCAGCGGCCGGTGGCAAGGGTCGCGCGACACGGGCCGGCAAGGCCCAGGGCCGCCCCTGGCGTCGCCTCGAGCCGGGGATGGTGATCACGATCGAGCCCGGGATCTACATTCGCGCGGCCGACGACGTCCCCGAAGCTTTCCACGACATCGGCATCCGGATCGAGGACGATGCGCTCGTCACGCCCGACGGATGCGAGCTGATCACCGCGGCGGCACCGAAGACCTGCGACGACATCGAAGCGTTGATGCGCGACTGACCGATGGCGCCAGTGGACGCCGTGCGTTGCCGCGTCGTCGGCAGCGGGCCGGTCGGCCTCGCCTTCGCGCTGCTGGTCCACCGGGCAGGCCTGTCGCGCAACCGGATCGCCGTCGACGGTGACCGGATCCGCGCGATCGCGCGCGGCGAGGGCGCGGCGCCCAGGCGCCAACTCGCGATCTCCGAGGGCTCGAGGCAGTTGCTGTCGCGGATCATCGCCTTCCCCCCCGCCGCCGCGCCGATCGAGGTCATCGATATCGAACTGGCCGGACGGCCCGGGAGAACCCGGATCCAGGCGCGCGATTTCGGCCTGCCGGTCCTGGGACACGTGGTGACGTGGGAGTGCCTGACCACGGCGCTGGCGCGCGCAGCAGTGGCCGTCCTTGCCCTGGACACGCGCGATCCCGATTCTCGTCCGACGGCCAACGCCGACGCAGTGGCCGACGTCGAAGTACACGCCGAGGGCCTGATCGACGACGATGCGGCCGATCGCCTCGCTTTCGGTCAATCTGCATTGCTCGCCGAGGTCCGCGCGCCGCGCCGTCCGGCCGATCGGCCGGCGACCGCCTACGAGCGCTTCGATCGCGACGGGCCGTTGGCACTGTTGCCGATCGGCAGCGGCGGTGACCGATTCGCGATGGTCTGGTGCGACGACAACAGGCGCAGTGCCGAGCGGCTGGAGCGCGGCGTCGCCGAGATCGGCCGCCAGTTGAATGCCTGTTTCGGCGATCGGCTCGGTCCGCTGGCTCTCGATGGACCGATCGAGATGGCCCCACTGACGCGGATCAGGCGACGTCCGGACGGACCCGGCCGCCGCGCCGCAGGTGCCAGCGGCAGCGAACCCGCGCGCGTCTGGATCGGCAATGCGTCGCAGACCCTGCACCCGGTCGCTGGCCAGGGCCTGAACCTCGGGCTCCGCGATGCGTTCGAGCTGGCCCGATTGCTTGGCGATCTCGAACAGCAACGATTCGAGCACGGCCGGGTTGGCAATCAAGCTGCCACCACGCGGGACGATCGTGGGCAACGCGCGTTGCAACGCTCGCTCGATGCGTTCGAGCGTTCGCGACGGACGGATCGAAACCTGCTGATCGCCGTGACCGACACGTTGGCGCGCGGCTTCGCTGCACCTCGATGGCACAGCGTCCAATCGGCCTTGCTCACCGCGCTCGATGTCGCGCCGCCACTGCGGCGTCCGCTGGCAGCGACACTGCTGTTCGGCCGGCGACGCTGACTCGCAACGCAACAGTCGCGCGATCGCGGCACGCGTCGCAGCAATGGCGCTGCAGCAGGGCGGCACGGCGAGGGTCGCGCATCGAGCGCGCGTGCCGAGGGCAGCGCAGCGCGGGTGTGTACCGAGGCGCAGTGCAGCGCGGGCATGCGAGGGCAGTACAGCGAGCGCTGCGCCGTCTTGAAGCTTGCAGCGGCGACGCGCGAAGTGCGTGATGGTGTCGGGGAACGGTGTGTCTATCACAAACCCGCGCATTCGCCAGTTCTCTCCGACCGAGCGATTCGCTAGAATCGCGTCCCCCTTTCAAATAGGCGATGGACCGCCACCGTCGACAAGCCTGTCGTCGAGGCGAACGCAGTGGGTTGCGCGCAACCTGTAACGATCACTTCTGTAGCAGATCCCGTGTTGCTGTGCCAGCCTTCGTATCAGATCCTGTATCAGTTCATTTCCGACGAGACATTCGAAGCCGCAATACAGCGGTCAGCCTCGACCCCCGAAACGTCTTCTGGCACAGCGCCGCGCTCGCATGATCATCGCCCGCGATCGACATGAGGCTCACGCTGCGAGCCGCAGCGAACAAGCCGACGATACCGGCATCCGGGTGGGCGGCCACCGCATCGCCGGTCGGGCGTTCGTCGCGCCGATGGCCGGAGTCACGGACCGTCCGTATCGCCAGCTTTGCAAGCGCCTCGGTGCCCGCTACGCCGTCGGCGAGATGGCGGCTTCCAATCCGGCGCTATGGGCCAGTGTCAAGACGGCGCGGCGCATCGATCACGACGGCGAGCCCGAGCCCAAGGTAGTCCAGATCGCAGGCGCCGATCCGGCGATGATGGCCGAGGCGGCCCGGTTCAACGTCGAGCGCGGCGCCCAGATCATCGACATCAACATGGGCTGCCCGGCGAAGAAGGTCTGCAACCGGGCAGCGGGATCGGCGCTGATGGCCGACGAAGCGCTCGCGCTCCGGATCATCGCTGCGGTGGTCGATGCCGTCGACGTGCCAGTCACGGTGAAGATGCGCACCGGTACCGATCGCCATCAACAGAATGCGCCACGACTGGCGCGCGCCGCCGAGCGCGCGGGGGCGGCCATGATCACGGTCCATGGCCGCAGTCGCGCTTGCGGCTTCGGCGGCAGCGTCGATCTGGATGCCATCGCCCGCGTCCGCGATGCGATCTCGGTGCCACTGGTGGCCAACGGCGACGTCGACTCGCCGCAGCGCGCTCGAGAGGTGCTCAGCCGTACCGGAGCCGACGCGGTGATGATCGGCCGCGCCGCGCAGGGCCGGCCGTGGTTGTTCGCCCAGGTCGACCGCTTTTTGCGAACGGGCGAAGTTTCGCCCGCCCCTTCGCCGGCCGAGATCGGCGCGCTGCTGCGAGCGCACCTGCTCGACCACTATCGTTTCCATGGTGAATGGACGGGCGCGCGCACCGCGCGCAAGCACATTGGCTGGACGTTGCGCGCCCTCGACGCGCCGGAGGCACTGCGGGCGGCGATCAACGACTGCGACGACCCCGAAGAGCAGCTGCGGCTGCTCGGCGAATTCTTCGACGGCATCGACGATCCGCGGCGTGCCAGCGACCGCGCCGTCGCCACTGGCGTCCCCGACAAGCAGCCGTACCCGACCGAGGCGAGCGCCCGATGACACGACCCCCGACGATCCATGAAGCGGTGACGCGCAACCTGGAGAAGTACTTCCAGGATCTCGGCGGCACCAAGCCGGCATTGATCTATGACATGGTACTGTCGGCAGTGGAGAAACCGATGCTCGAGGTCGTGATGAAGAAGGCCGATGGCAACCAGTTGCGCGCCTCGGCCATGCTCGGCATCAACCGCAACACGCTGCGCAAGAAGCTGCAGGGCTACGGGTTGCTCGACGTCCACGGCGAATCGTAGTGGCCAGCGCCACCCGCCGCGCGCTGATCAGCGTCTCCGACAAGACCGACGTCGTACCGTTCGCCCGTCGCCTCGCCGCCGCCGGCTTCGAGATCCTGTCGACCGGGGGCACGGCCTCGGCCCTGTCGACCGCAGGCGTCGCCGTCACCGAGGTCTCGGACTACACCGGATTTCCGGAGATGCTCGACGGTCGCGTGAAGACGCTGCACCCGAAGGTCCACGGCGGTCTGCTCGCGCGCCGTGATTCGGCCGCACACCAGGAAGCGGCGCGCGCGGCCGGCATCGCGATGATCGATGTCCTGGCCGTCAATCTCTATCCGTTCACCCAGACCGGGGCCCGCCCCGATTGCCGGTTCGACGAGGCGATCGAGAACATCGACATCGGCGGCCCGGCGATGCTGCGCGCCGCGGCAAAGAATCACGACGGCGTCGCGGTCGTCGTCGATCCCTCGGACTACGAGGCCGTGGCGGCGCAGATCGAAGCAACTGGCGCGGTCGACGCCACGACGCGCCGAACGCTGGCCGCAAAGGTGTTCGCCCACACCGCACGCTACGACGGCGCGATTTCCGACTACCTCTCGGGCCTGGCAGGCGACCCGCCAGCCGATGCGGCGCCGGCGCGCGAGCCGTTTCCGCGACGGATCACGTTGCAGTACGAGCGGGTGCAGGCGTTGCGCTACGGTGAAAACCCGCACCAGGCGGCCGCGTTCTACCGCGGGCTCGAGGCCGTGCCCGGCGCGTTCGCGAGTTACCGGCAACTGCAGGGCAAGGAGCTGTCGTACAACAACATCGCCGATGCCGATGCCGCGTGGGAGTGTGTCAAGCGCTTCGCCGAGCCGGCCTGCGTCATCGTCAAGCACGCCAATCCGTGCGGCGTCGGTCGGGCCGACGAGCCCGTGGCCGCCTACCGGCGAGCGTTCGCGACCGATCCGACCTCGGCGTTCGGCGGCATCATCGCCTTCAACCGGCCCGTCGACGAGAAGAGCGCCGTGGCACTGGGCGGCCAGTTCGTCGCGGTGGTGATCGCGCCCGACTACGAGCGTGCGGCACTCGAGCGCTTCGCCGCGAAAGCCAACATCCGTGTGTTGAGGATCGAATTGCCGGCCGCGGCCGCAGCCGCAGCCGCCGGCGCCGCGGGCCCCGCCGGTGCCCGCTACGACCCGGCGCGGAACGACCTCAAGCGGGTCGGCGGCGGACTGCTGGTCCAGACGCCCGACGACGTACGGCTGGCGGCGACGGATCTGAAGGTCGTCACGCGTCGCCAGCCCGATCCACAACAGGTGGCGGACCTGCTGTTCGCCTGGGACGTGGCCACCTTCGTCAAGTCCAACGCCATCGTCTTCTGTCGCGATGGGCAGACGCTCGGCGTCGGTGCCGGCCAGATGAGCCGCGTCGATTCGTCGCGGATCGCGGCGTTGAAGGCGGCGGCGGCCGGACTCGACCTGGCCGGTTCGGTCGCGGCCTCCGATGCGTTCTTTCCGTTTCGCGACGGGCTCGACAGCCTCGTCGACGCCGGCGCGGTCGCCGTCATCCAGCCCGGCGGCTCGATGCGCGACGACGAAGTCATCGCGGCGGCCGACGAGCGAGAGATCGCGATGGTCTTCACGGGGGTCCGGCATTTCCGGCACTAGTCCGCGGCCAGGCGTGCCGGCGCAGGCCGGCGCGCTGCGGATCATCGGCGTCGATCCGGGGCTTCGCGTCACCGGCTTCGGGGTCGTCGAGCAAGACCCAGGGGGCAGTTTGCGGTATCTGGCCAGCGGCGTCATCCGCAGTGGCGACGGAACGCTCGCCGAGCGGCTGCTGCGGATCCACGAGGGCATCGTCGGCCTCGTCGACGAGTACCGGCCGCAGGTGGCGGTCTGCGAGATCGTGTTCGTCAACGTCAACCCGAAGTCGACGCTGTTGCTCGGCCAGGCGCGCGGCGCGGCGATCGCGGCGCTGGCCAGTCGCCAGCTCGGCGTCCACGAATACTCGGCGCTGCAGATCAAGCAGTCGGTCGTCGGCTACGGACGTGCCACCAAGGACCAGATTCAGCAGATGATGCAGCGGCTGCTGCGCCTGCCGGGGCTGCCGTCGGCGGACGCGGCCGACGCGTTGGCCTGCGCGCTCTGTCACTTGCAGGTCGACCGGTTCGACGCGCGGCTGCGTGAGGCCGGTGGCAGCCGCTCGCGCGCCAGCTTTCGTCGCCGCGGCTGAGTCCGACCGGCGGCGATGGCGCCGGCCGTCATGTAGACTCTGCGGCCATGATCGGTTACCTCAGCGGCACGCTGCTCGAGAAGCAGCCGCCCGACATCGTCGTCGACGTCCACGGCGTCGGCTACGAACTCCAGGCACCGATGAGCACCTTCTACGGGCTGCCAGCGACGGGCCAGGCAGTGCGCCTGTTCACCCACCTCGTGATTCGCGAGGACGCTCATCAGTTGTTCGGCTTCGCCACCGGCGACGAGCGCCGGATGTTCCGCGAACTGATCCGCATCGCCGGGGTCGGCCCGCGGACCGCGCTTGCGGTCCTGTCCGGGTTGAGCATCGTCGACCTGACGCTCGCCGTCGCCGAGCAGGAGAGCGGTCGGCTGACCAAGGTGCCTGGGATCGGCCGCAAGACCGCCGAGCGGCTGCTGCTCGAACTGAAGGGTCGGCTCGCGCCGGATCTGGCGACGGCCGCAGGCACCCCTGCAGCCGCGGCCGGCAGCGATATCCTGCGCGCGCTGCTGGCACTGGGCTATTCGGACAAGGAAGCGCGCGCCGCGGCCGCGAAGCTCGCCCCCGATACTGCCGTCGAGGACGGCATCCGCCAGGCGCTCAAGACGCTGGTGAAGGCCGCCTGAGCCCACTGCGATGGCGATCGAACACGACCGCTTGATCGATGCCAGTCCGGTCTCGGCGTCCGAAGAAGTCGTCGAGCGGGCGTTGCGCCCGCGGACGCTGGCCGAATACGTCGGCCAACCGAAGGTTTGTGACCAGCTCGACGTGTTCATCAGCGCCGCCCGCAAGCGCGGCGAGGCGCTCGATCACCTGCTGCTGTTCGGACCGCCCGGCCTGGGCAAGACGACCCTGGCGCACATCGTCGCAGCCGAGATGGGCGTCAAGCTGCGGCAGACTTCCGGGCCGGTACTCGAGAAGCCCGGGGACCTGGCCGCGATCCTGACCAGCCTCGAGCAGAACGAGGTGCTGTTCATCGACGAGATCCATCGTCTGTCACCGGTGGTCGAGGAGATTCTCTATCCGGCACTGGAGGACTTCCAGATCGACATCATGATCGGCGAGGGGCCGGGCGCGCGCTCGATCAAGCTGTTCCTCAAGCCGGTCACCCTCGTGGGGGCGACCACGAGGGCCGGCATGCTGACCAATCCGCTGCGCGATCGCTTCGGGATCGTCCAGCGCCTGGAGTTCTACTCGGTGGCCGACCTGGCCACCATCGTCGAACGATCGGGTCGCCTGCTGAAGGCCGAACTCGACCCCGAGGGCGCGCGCGAAATAGCCCGTCGCGCGCGCGGTACGCCACGGATCGCCAACCGGCTGCTGCGCCGAGCTCGCGACTATGCCGAGGTCCGCCGCGAGGGCCGAATCACGGCCACCGTGGCCGACGAGGCCCTCGGGCTGCTCGATGTCGACCGGGCCGGGCTCGACTTGATGGACCGCGCCCTGCTGCGCGCGATCCTCGAGCGCTTCGACGGTGGTCCCGTCGGCCTGGACAACCTCGCGGCGGCGATCAGCGAAGAGCGCGAAACCATCGAGGACGTTATCGAGCCCTACCTCATCCAGCAGGGGCTGCTGCAGCGCACGCCCCGGGGACGAGTCGCGACCCAGAGTTGCTACCGGCATTTCGGGCTGGCGCTTCCCGCGGGCGGCACCGCTCCGCTGTTCGACATTCCGGCCGCCAGCGACGGCCAGGGCGACGGCGGCGCGACCGCACGGCGCTGAACGCACCCTGCCCGGCCGGCGCGGCCGCAACCAGGCAACCCGTTAGGCGCGACCCAGGTAGCCCCCGTCGACCGGGTCGGCGACCACCACTGCCATCGATCCGAACGGTAACCGGCGGCCATTCCATCGTCGGTCGGTAGAATGGGGGCGGTGATCATCCTGCACACCTCGCGCGTTCGCGTGTACTACGAGGACACGGACGCCGGCGGGATCGTCTACTACGCCAACTATCTCCGCTTCTTCGAGCGTGCGCGCACCGAATGGCTGCGCGCGCTCGGAGTCGAACAGGGTCGCCTGCGGGCCACCGACGGGATCGGTTTCGTGGTCCGGGATTGCGCAATGCAGTATCTGCATCCAGCTCGTCTCGACGACGAGATCGACGTGACCGTCGGAATCGAAGCCATCGACCGGGATGTCCGCCGCGCTTCTATGCGATTTGTACAACGTGCGACTCGCGTCTTCGACGCAACTACACTGGTCTCCGGTACCGTGCGAGTCGCATGCGTCTTGCATGCGAGCGGCAGACCGGCCCCGATTCCCGATTGGCTCCTCGATCGGATGCGCACCCTCCCGGCCGGATCGACGACCTGAATCACCAACCCTCCAACGGCGCCGTCGCATGGCGCCCGCGCAAGCCATGAATTCTCACGACCTGTCTATCGTCTCGCTCATCGCGAATGCGAGCCTGCTGGTGCAGATCGTCATGGTGATCCTGGTGCTGATCTCGCTCACCTCCTGGACCATCATCTTTCGCAAGTGGTTCGCGATCCGCTGGGCCAAGTCGGCGACCAACGCTTTCGAGGGCGAATTCTGGCGGGGTGCTGAACTGAACGGCCTCTACCAGACCGTCTCCCAGGCCAAGCGCGACCCAGGGCCTCTCGCTCGGATCTTCGAGGCCGGGATGAAGGAGTTCCGCCGGGCGCGGCAGAAGGCCGGCAATGACGCGACCTCGGTGCTCGAGTCGTCGGGTCGCGCGATGCGCGCCTCGTTCCAGCGCGAGATGGACGCACTGGAATCATCGCTGGCGTTCCTGGCATCGGCCGGGTCCGTCAGCCCGTACATCGGCCTGTTTGGCACGGTCTGGGGGATCATGAACGCCTTCCGCGGGCTGGCCAACGTTCAACAGGCCACGCTCGCGGCCGTGGCGCCCGGGATTGCCGAGGCCCTGGTGGCAACCGCGATCGGCCTGTTCGCCGCGATCCCGGCCGTGGTCGCCTACAACCGGTTCTCCTACGACATCGACCGGTTGTCGAACCGCTTCGAGACGTTCACCGACGAGTTCTCGAACATCCTTCACCGCCACGCGAGCTGAGCGGCCAACCGACGGGCCCCCGACATCCAGATGGCGAACGTCACTCCACGCGGACGCGGCAAGCGGCGACTGGTCAACGAGATCAACGTCGTCCCCTATATCGACGTGATGCTGGTGCTGCTGGTGATCTTCATGGTCACCGCGCCGTTCGTCCCCACCGGCACCGTCGAGCTGCCCCGCGTCGGCCAGACCCCGAACAACCCCGAAGCCTTCATCGAGGTCTCGGTCTATGCCGACGGCAAACTGGTCGTCGAGTCGCGACGGTTGCCCACCGAGACCCGGCGCGAGATCCCCCGGGCGGCGCTGGCCGACACGATCCGCGAGATCGCCGCCGGCAACAACGACATTCCTGTCGTCATCAGCGGCGACAAGGCCGTTGTATACGACGCGGTGCTGTCGGTCATGGACGAATTGAAGCGGATCGGTCGGCAGCGCGTCGGGTTGATGGTCAGGACTCCGGCACGGTAGGGCGGGCTCTCGATGGCGACTGGCAGGCAGCCGGGGGCGAAGCACCGCTCCGGCCCCCCTCTTGGCGGAAGCGGCCCACGCGGCCGCGGCCTGCTGCCGTTCCTGCTAGCCGCGCTGGTTCATATCGGCCTGTTCGCGCTGCTGTTCGTCGGCGTGCGCTGGCAGCGGAGCCAGCCGGAGGTGGTCCAGGCCGAGCTCTGGACGCCGACGGTCGATACCCAGGTGATGCCGACCCCCACGCCACCGCCTGCGCCGACCCCTGCGCCTTTGCCGCCGCCGCCGCCACCGCCACCGCCACCGCCACCGCCACCGCCACCACC
>JBEVJQ010000317.1:0-8244 GCA_040510055.1 Burkholderiaceae bacterium
CGGCCGGGACAGGTCGACCACGCACGCCACGGCCAGTTCGGGCCGAGGCGAGGCGGCCACCGCCTTGGCAAGCCGGTCTTCGCGCACATCGGCGAACACCGTGCGGACGCCCTCGCCGACCAGTGCCTGGGCAATGGCCCTGCCGATGCCGTTGCCGGCGCCAGTTACCAGCGCCGCGTCTCGCGCGGGGTCGAAAAGGGCGTCGAACAGACTCATGGCCGTTGTCGTCGAGTCGTTTAGGGGGCAACCAGTCTACGCGCGCAGGCGATGCACGTCCTGCATCGAATTCCCTGAGCAGAAGGGCAGCGCGGCGGACTGCCAGCCGCTCGCTCGCCTCGTGCAGGTGACGCGTCAGAGGACCGCGGGGATGGTGTCGGGGCCGAGCCGCCGTTCGGGTGGCAGCACGCCGCGAGGCCAGCCGCGCAGCGCGTAGTACGCCTGCAGCATCGGCTCGAGGTCGCAGACCTTGCCGGCGTGGGCACCGTCCGGGACCGGTTCGTCGAGGAAGCGTTCGGGCAGCGTGTCGCTTTCCGCGCCAATGCCCCAGGCGGCATTGCACTGCCGCTCGAGATCGAAGATTCGCGCGCCGGCCGCGAGCAGGCCAGCTCCGTCCCATTCGGTATGGGTAACGAGGCCGAGCGCGGCGGCGTAGTCGTCGAGCGAGAAGGCGTAGCTCGAGAACGAGCACATCGTCATCGCGTCGAGCGCGGCCACGAGGTCTTGCTTGAACTTGACGGCGCTGGCGATCTCGCCGGGCGTGCTGTCGGGCCCGACGATCGGCGCGACGCCGACATCGCCCATCGCATGGACGAGGTCGCCATAGGTCCAGATGTGGGCCGCGGCGCCAAGGCTCTCGGTGGCGTTGAGAAGCCCCCATGCGGGCTCGGGCCGCGGATCGACATTCTGGATCGAGATGCCCTTGACGGACATCGCCAAGCCATCGAGGCCGAGGCCCGCGGCGGCTCCCGCAGCGCCGAGCCCGAGCCGGCTCCATTCACCCTGCCCGGTCGCGGCCTGGCGCATCAGCGCTGCGAACCGGCTCGCATCGCCCCAGCCGACGCCGTCCGACACGAATCCGCGCTCGGTGGCTTCGGCGAGCATCGCCAGGGTGTTGCCCATCTCGATCGGGTCGAGTCCGAGGTCATAGCAAAGGTAGTTCATGTACGAGACCGCCTCGATGTCGACCAGGTCGCAATTCGGGCCGAACGCGCAGAGCTGTGCGTAGTCGGGGCCTTCGACATGGAACTCGAATCGGCCACGCGAAGCCGTGACCCGCCGGCAACGAATCGGACAGCGGGTACAGGTGAGGCGATCGACCAACACCCGCTCGGTCAGCGCGCGGCCGCCCATCTCCTGATAGCGAAGGTGGGCAGTGCGCGTGTGGTTGCGCGTCGGCAGCGCCTCGTGCCGGCCGATCGCCTCGAGCGCGATCGCGGTGCCGTGCACGGCCATCGTGCCGGTCTTCGAATCGAGCACCTTCGACGCCCGGATCTTGGCCTGCACGCCGCGCACCAGGTCGCGGTACGCGGCCGGGTCCGCGACGGCCGGCCGCCGCGCCGGCCGATCCTCGACGACCACCGCCTTCAGCCCCTTGCTGCCGAAGACCGCGCCGACGCCGTTGCGCACGCCGCTCGCGCGCCCCTTGTCGTTGATGACCGTGGCCATCGGTACCTGCAACTCGCCGGCCGGGCCGATCGCGAGCACGCGCGCATCGGGGTGCGCCGCCTGCAGCGCCGCGGTGGTCTCGAGCGCGCCCTTGCCCCAGAGCGCGCGCGCCGAGCGGACCGTGATGGCGCTGCCCTGCACGTGCAGGTAGCACGGCGCCTGGGCGCGACCGAGTACGACGATGCCGTCGAGGCCGCCGTTCCGGAGTTCGGCAGCAATGTAGCCGCCGGTGTTCGCCCAGGCCACCGTCCGCGTCTGTGGCGAGCGGAACACGAAGGTCAGCCGGTTGGCCAGCGGAAAATCGGCCCCGGTCATCGGGCCGATCAGCATGCACAACGGACTTTCGGGCGCCACGGGTTCAGCGTTGCCGCCGTGACGGCAGAGTATGGCCGCGCCCAGCCCACGTCCGCCGATGAACGAGTCGAGGAGGCTATCGGCGATGGTCACGTAATCGGTGCTGGCCTTTGCCAGGTCGACGATGGCAAGCCGACCGCGACTGTCGCGCATGTTGGTGATTCCCTGATGGAATCGCGTCGGCTGCTCCGAGCGACTGTGTGAATGGCGTCAGCGGTGAACGCCGTGGATGAGGGATCACTCTGGCCGGCCCCGGCGGCCGGATATTGAACAGTTGCGACATGCGACCGGCGGGCAGCCGAACAGCTGCCTGATCTTCATCAAGGTGGGGGACGTGCTCGATGTCGTGCCACCACCGACGCCTGGGCACCGGGCCGGTACCGGTAGGTCGTGCAGCCGAGCGCTATCGCTTGCCCGCCCGCAGACCGGCTATGACGCGGACATCGTTGCTGGCCCGTCAGCCCTTGCCTGCTTGCAACTTGTCCTCGGTACGAAGCTCGAAATCGCTCGCCTCGTGCCGCTCGTGCAACTGGTCGGAAAGGTCGCCGCGGATGCGGTTCACCTTGCGGCCCCGTTGCACTGCCGGTCGCCCGGCGATGCGCTCGCTCCAGCGACAGACGTTCCGGTACTCCTGCACCTGCAGGAACTCGCCGGCATCGTACAGCCTCCCCTGCACGAGCTGGCCGTACCACGGCCAGACCCCGATGTCGGCGATCGTGTAGTGCGGCCCGGCCAGGTAATCGCTCTCGGCCAGCCGTCTATCGAGTACGTCCAGTTGCCGCTTCACTTCCATTGCGAATCGGTTGATCGGATACTCGAAGGGCTCCGGAGCATACGCATAGAAATGGCCGAATCCCCCGCCCAGGTACGGCGCGCTGCCCATCTGCCAGAACAGCCACGACAGGCACTCCGCGCGAGCAGGCCGCTCGGTGGGCAGCAGCGCGTCGAACTTCTCCGCGAGATACATGAGGATGGCGCCGGATTCGAAGACGCGGATCGGCTCGGTGCCGCTGCGGTCGAGCAACGCGGGGATCTTGGAATTGGGATTGACCGCGACGAAGCCACTGCCGAACTGATCGCCGTCCTGAATGCGGATCAGCCAGGCGTCGTATTGCGCCCCGTCATGGCCGAGCTCCAGCAACTCCTCAAGCATGACGGTGACCTTCACGCCATTGGGCGTCGCGAGCGAGTAGAGCTGCAACGGGTGCCGTCCCACTGGCAGCGCCTTGTCGTGCGTCGGCCCCGCGATCGGGCGGTTGATGTTCTCGAACCTGCCGCCGCTGGGCTTGTCCCAGGTCCAGACCTTCGGCGGAACGTAACGCTCGGAATCGGACATCAGACAGGTCTCCCATGGGTCGCCGCCAGCCGCGCCGCCTCGAACAACCGCAAGTCGAAGCCGGGATCCTCATCGCGCACGAGCCTGGAGACGATTTCGCCGATCACCGACGCGAACTTGAATCCATGGCCCGAGCAGGCCGAGACGACCACCAGTTGCGGAGCGATGCGGTCGATGACGAAGTGCTGATCGGGCGTGTTGGTGTAGCGGCACGCCACCGCTGCGCGCAACTCCCCGGTCGCCGACGGCAGCCGCTCGGCGAGAAAGCGACGAAGCCCATCGATGTCGTCGGCGTGGACGACCGCATCGATGTCGCTGCCAGGAGTGACGATCACGCCGTCGTGGTGCCGACCGACTTTCACGCCGGCCCCGAGGTCGGGGAAACCGTAGTGGAGCCGGCCGTCGTCCTCCTCGATCAGGAACACCGGCAGTCGCGTGAGCAGCGGCCCCTCGGCCGGCGAGCGCGGCGCGAAGTGCGCGACGACCTGTCGTTCGACCTGTACCGCGTGCGATAGGGGCAGTCCGAGGGTCGACAGGCCAGCGCCGGCGCACACCGCGACCCGCCGCGCCCGAATGAGCGAGGTCTCGCCTTCTGCCGTCTGGACGCGCACGTCGGCCGCGCCATCGCCACATCGTTCCAGCGACGCACGGCAGTGGGTCCGCAGCACCGCACCCGCGGCCTCGGCCCGACGCAGATGGGCTCGCACGCAGGCCTCGGGCCGCAGCAGCCCGGCCTGCGGTTCGAACACGGCCGCCATGCCTTCGCCTGGCCGAAAGGCCGGAAACCGTCGCGTGAGTTCTCGCGGCGCCAGCGCTTCGTGGGCCAGCCCGTGCAACCGTGCCGAGTGCAACGCGCCTGACACCAGGTCGCCATCGGAGCGGCCGACCATCAACCCACCGGTGCGACTGAACAGGCTCTCGCCGACGTCAGCCTGCAACGCATCCCAGAGGTCATAGGCGCGCAGCAGCAGCGGCACATAGGGCGGGCCCTCGAAGTAGGCCTGCCGAATGATCCTCGATTCGCCGTGGTGCGAGCCGCGATCATGCGGCGGTGCACCTTCGTCGACGCCGCAGACCGACAGGCCGGAGGCGGCCGCGTGCGCCGCGACAGCGCTGCCATGCGCGCCCAGACCGATGACCACGAGGTCGAAGATACTCACACTCCTTGCATCTCGGTGAACCGATGAATCGTTCGGCCGGCCGAGTCCACCGCGACCGTCACCGGGAAGTCTTTCAGCTCGAACTCGTGGATCGCCTCCATTCCGAGGTCCTCGAAGGCCACGACGCGCGCGCTGCGGATCGCCTTCGAAAGCAGATAGGCCGCGCCCCCGGTGGCCGAGAGATACGCCGCCGCATGCCGGCGGATCGACGCCACCGCATCGCTGCCGCGTTCGGCCTTGCCGATCATCGCCAACAGGCCGGTCCGGGCCAGCAGCGGCTCGACGAACTTGTCCATCCGGGTGGCCGTCGTCGGGCCGGCCGGCCCCACCGCCTCGCCGGCCACTGCGTCCACCGGACCGACGTAGTAGACGATGCGACCCCGAAGGTCGACGGGTAGCGCTTGCCCTCGCTCCAGCAGGTCCACCAAGCGCTTGTGCGCGGCGTCGCGCGCGGTGAAGACCCGCCCCGAGAGCAGCAGCGTCTGCCCGATGCGCCAGGTGCCCACCTGCGCATGGTCGAGCCGATCGAGATCGACTTTGATGGCCCCCGCCGGGTCGAACCGATCGGCGATTCCGTCCCACAGTGCCGGCGATGGCGCCTCGAACGATGCCGGGCCCGAACCGTCCAGGCGGAACCTCATCCAGCGCGTCGCGGCGCAGTTCGGCACGATCGCGAGCGGGATCGTCGCGGCGTGACACGGCGCCGTCGCCACCTTGACGTCGAGCACCGTGCTCAGCCCGCCAAGGCCTTGCGCGCCGATGCCGAGCGCGTTGATGCGCTGGTGCAGTTCGAGTCGCAACGCGTCCTCGGCACTGCTCGGTCCGCGTCGGCGCAGCTCGTCGATGTCGATCGGCTCGAACAGCGACAGCTTCGCGAGCAGCATTGCCTGCTCCGGGCTACCGCCAATGCCGACGCCCAGCACACCGGGCGGGCACCATCCCGCGCCCATGCCGGGCAGTTGATCGAGCACCCAGTCGACGACACTGTCGCTCGGGTTGAGCGTCGCGAAGCGCGCCTTGACGTCGCCACCGCCGCCCTTGGCCGCGACCAGCACCTCCAGCTCGTCGCCGTCGACGATCTCGGCTTGCAGGATCGCCGGCGTGTTGTCCCGCGTGTTCCGTCGCTGGCCCAGCGGGTCGCCGACCATCGAGGCGCGCAGCGGGTTCGACGGATCGCCATAGGCGCGCCGCACGGCGCTGTCGACTACCTGCTGCAGGCGCTGCGGTTCCGCGCCGTCGCGGCGGTTCCACTGGACGCCGGCGCCGACGCGCAGGAACACCTGTACAACGCCGGTGTCCTGGCAGATCGGTCGCTGCCCGAACGCGGCGAGCCGGCTGTTGATGAGCAACTGCTCGATCGCCGCCTTCGCGGGGGCGGACACCTCCGCGTCGTATGCGCGCCGGAGCGCACGCACGAAGTCGGGTGGGTGATGGTGACTGATGAACTGCAGCGCCTCGGTGACGCTGTCGGTCAAGTCTTCCTGTTCGATTCGACGCGCCATACCGCCCCCTTGTCTCGAATTCTATGTCTCGTACTGGATCCAGCCCGCCTTTCCTGCGGGCTGGCCCGGGGAACCTCATGCGGCCGGCTGAATGATGACGCCCGTTCGCGCCCCGCAGCACGCGGGTGGCTCAGGATCAGGTTCGCGCATACGATGCATACCGGCGCCCGTGCTCCTGCTGCGGCCGTTACCGCCGGATCAAGGAGTGGGGCCCTCGAGTGTTCGCTACCTCGCTTGGGCACCGTCCGGGAGTGCGGTCGCCACGGGCCTTCGATATCCGGGAGACAGTGATGGCCAAGGACTTTTCGTCGATGGAGGACAGCAACCAGAGCGTCAACCGCTCGATCCACGAGTTGTCCGATCCCGGGCGGCGGACCGTTATCGAAGGAAGCCTGGGTGCGGCGATCGCGGCCGTGTTCGGTTCGGTTGCCGGGTGCCAGGTGCCGGGATCGGTGCAGGGCAGCGGCGTCGGCTGGCCCGCGCCGATCGGGCCCGCGAGTCCGGCCCTGGGCTTCCGCGCGATCTCGACCGCATCCGATGACACGCTACGCGTGCCCGATGGCCATACGGCGTCGGTGATCGCCCCGTGGGGTGAGCCCGTCGGCATCGCCGGATCGATGCCGGCGTTCCAACCGGACGCGAGCAACAGCGCCGAGGATCAGGCCGTCCAGATGGGCATGCATCACGATGGGCTGCATTTCTTTTCGCTCGACGGCAGTCGACGCGGGCTGATCGTGATGAACCACGAATACACCGACGACGGGTTGCTGCACCCGGACGGGATGAAGACCTGGACGACGGCGAAGGTCCGCAAGGCACAAGCCGCTCACGGCGTCTCGGTCATCGAGGTCGCCTTCGCCGATGGCCGCTGGGACGTCGTCCGGCCGAGTCGCTATGCGCGCCGCTTCACCGCCAGCACACCCTTCGGCGTCGGCGGCCCTGCCGCGGGCCACCGCCTGATGCGCACGGCGGCCGATCCCGTCGGCCTTCGGGTGCTGGGCACCTTCAACAATTGCGCCAGCGGAATGACGCCGTGGGGCACCTATCTGTCAGGCGAGGAAAACTTCGCGTTCTACTTCGATGGCGGCGAACGGATCGACCCGCACCATCAGCGCTGGGGGATCCGCAAGTCGAGCAGCTATCGCTGGGCCGAGCACGACGAGCGCTTCGACTGCGCCCGGCATCCGAACGAACCGAACCGGCACGGCTGGGTCGTCGAGATCGACCCGATGGACCCGGGCTCGACGCCGGTCAAGCGCACCGCGCTTGGTCGCGCCGCGCACGAAGGGGCCTGGGTCGCGGTGACCCGCGACGGGCGCGCCGTCGTCTACTCCGGCGAGGATGCGCGGTTCGAGTATCTGTACAAGTTCGTCAGCCGCGACCCGATCCGACCCGGTGGTGCGAGGGCGAACCGCGGCCTGCTCGACCACGGCGTCCTGTCGGTCGCGAGGTTCGACGCCGACGGCACCGGTCGCTGGATCCCGTTGATCCATGGTCAGGGTCCGCTGGCCGCATCCAACGGTTTCGCGGATCAGGGTGAAGTCGTGATCAAGGCCCGACAAGCCTGTGACCTGCTCGGCGGTACGAAGATGGACCGTCCGGAATGGCTGGCGATCGATCCGCGCAATGGCGAGGTCTACTGCACGCTCACGAACAATGCCTTGCGCGGCGAGAAGGGTCAACCGGGGGTCGACGCTGCCAATCCTCGTGCGAACAACGTCATGGGCCAGATCATCCGCTGGAAAGAGGACGGTGACTTCGATGCGCCGACCATGCGATGGAACCACCTCGTCCTCGCCGGCGATCCGGCCAACGAGCGCACGGAGGCAAAGGGCAACATCCGCGGCGATATCTTCGCCTGCCCCGACGGCATCGTCTTCGATGCCCGCGGCACGCTCTGGATCCAGACCGATGCCCACGCGACCCAGATGTACAAGGGCGAATTCAGAAACGTGGGCAACAACCAGATGCTCGCCTGCAATCCAGCGACCGGCGAGATCCGCCGATTCCTGACCGGGCCGGTCAACTGCGAAGTGACGGGCGCGACATTCACCCCGGACGGTCGCACCCTGTTCGTCAACATCCAGCATCCGGGAGAAACCCCGAGCGATCGCAGCGATCCGGCCGACCCGAGCCGATTCTCGGCGTGGCCGACCGGTGGCCGACCGCGTTCGGCGACGGTCGTGATCCGCAAGAACGATGGCGGCGTGATCGGGACCTGATCCAG
>JBEVJQ010000318.1:0-4994 GCA_040510055.1 Burkholderiaceae bacterium
GGGAGCGCTGCTCGCCGGCCGAATGGCAGGCGCGCGTCGACCTGGCCGCCTGCTATCGGCTGATCGCGATCTACGGCATGGCCGACATGATGGCCAACCACGTCACCTCGCGCGTGCCCGACGAACCGAACGCCTTCCTCATCAACGCCTATGGGATGATGTACGAGGAGATCACGGCCTCGAGCCTGATCAAGGTCGATCATGACGGCAAGATCCTCGCGAAGCCGGACTTCGGCGCGCTGGACTACGGAATCAACAAGGCCGGCTACGTGATCCACAGCGCCGTCCACGAGGCCCGGCCCGAGGTCGGCTGCGTCATCCACACCCATAGCTGGGCGTCGATGGCGGTCTCGTCGATGGCCTGCGGACTGCTGCCGCTCACGCAGACGGCGATGCGCTTCCTGAAGATCGCCTATCACGACTATCAGGGCGTGGTCCTCGATACGCGCGAACAGGCGTCGCTGCTCGAAGACCTGGGACAGGGCGAGGCGCTGATCCTGCGCAACCACGGCGCGCTCACCGTCGGCCGCACCGTCGGCGAGGCCTTCAACTGGATGCATCGCCTCGAACTCGCCTGCCGCGCACAGATCGGCGCGATGTCGTGCAACACACCGCTGCAGGCCGTCCCACGGGACGTGCTCGAGGAAACCTGGAACAACTACCAGCCCGGGACGCGTCGCCCCTATGGCCTGATGGAGTGGCCGGCCCTGCTGCGCAAGCTCGACCGGATGGACGCCAGCTATCGCGACTGACCGGTTGCCGGCCTCGAGTTCGTCGAACGACAAGCTGAGAGCGGGCGGCGTGCTCGGTGCCCCGCTGTGCGCCGGGGCAACTGCCGACGCCACCCCCCATGACCTTCCGGAGCCCCGAATGAAACGATCGCTGTCGACCCACTACCGCCCGAATCTGCCGCGCCGACGGCTGATCGGCGCTGCGGCCGTCGCCGGGGCTGGTCTCGGCAGCGCCGGCCGGCTGTTCGCCCAGGACGCGAACTGGCCGAACCGGCCGGTGCGCATCATCGTCGCCTTCACGGCGGGGGGTACCACCGACATCATCGCCCGCGCCGTCGCCGAAAAGCTCACCGAGCGCTACAAGCAGTCGTTCGTGGTCGAGAACAAGCCCGGCGCCGGCGGCAACATCGGCACCGAGTACGTGGTCCACGCCGCCGCGGACGGCTACACCCTGATCATCAACTCGGTCGGACCGATGGCCGTCAACCCGACGCTGTTCAAGAACCTGCCATACGATCCGCAGAAGGACCTCGCTCCGATCATGCTGCTGGCCGATGTCCCCAACGTCCTCGTCGTGCCGCCCTCGCTCGGGCTCAAGACCTTCGAGGAGTTCGTCAAGTACGCCAAGGCCAACAAGGGCAAGCTGAGTTACGGCTCGACCGGAATCGGCACTTCGTCGCACTTGTCGAGCTTCATGCTGAGCCAGCAGATCGAGGCCCAGGCCCAGCACGTTCCGTACAAGGGGTCGGGCGCCTTGCTCGACCTGATCGCCGGGCGGATCCAGTTCATGTTCGCCACCATCCCGTCTGCGATCTCGCAGATCCGGGGCGGCAAGCTCACGGCATTGGCGATATCGAGCGAGCGGACCTCGCGGGCGCTGCCGGGGATTCCGCCCGTTGCCGAGAAAGGCTTTCCCGGTTTCTCGGCCGGATCGTGGTTCGGCATGTCGGCGCCGAAGGACACGCCGCCGGCGCTGATCAAACAACTCAATCAGGCGCTGGCCGAGATCCTGCCGACGCTCGAGGAGAAGCTGGTCAACGAAGGGGCCGATCCCGTCGGCGGGCCACCGGAACAGTACGCCCAGTTCATCCGCAAGGAGACGGAGAAGTGGCGCACGGTGGTCCTCGAGTCGGGCGCCCAGCCCCAATGACCGCCGGATGAGCGAACCCCTGCGCATCCTGCTCTCGCTCGCGGCGCGCGACCGCTGGGGCGCGCGGATCGAACGGACCGTCGCCGACGCCGACGGCCGCCCCGTGACCTTCGTTGCGCCCGCGCCGGGGGCCGACGCCGAGATCGCCCTGGTCTCGCGCGAGATCACCGGTCTTTCGACCAAGCACCACGTGCTACCCGACACCCAGCGGTTCTACGACGCGCTGCTCGGCGCCCCGTCGCTGCGCTGGGTCCACGTCCACTCGGCCGGGGCCGATCGGCCGGTCTATGTCGAGCTGGTCCGGCGCGGACTCGCGCTCACGACGTCGTCGGGCTCCAATGCCGCCGTCGTCGCCCAGACGGCGCTGGCCGGGATGCTCGCGCTTGCCCGCCACTTTCCGCAGCTGATCGCGGCGCAGCGCGAGCACGCCTGGCGGCCGCAGATGGGCGCCGACTCACCCCGCGACCTGCAGAGCCAGACGGCGCTGGTCGTCGGTTGGGGGCCGATCGGCCAGACGATCGGCGCGGTACTGCTGATCCTCGGACTGCGCCTGCTGGTGGCGCGATCCAGCGCCGTAGTAGCCGCGGGCGCCGAACGAACGGTGACCTTCGAAGACGTCAGCGCGGTGCTGCCCCAGGTCGACTGGCTGATCCTTGCCTGCCCGCTGACCGATCGCACGCGGCATCTGGTCGATGCCGCGGCGCTGGCGCGATTGCCGGCCGGCGCGCGGCTGGTCAACGTCGCGCGCGGCGACGTGGTCGACGAGCCGGCACTGATCGCAGCGCTGCAGGCCAGGCAGCTCGCCGGCGCCTACCTCGACGTCTACGCCCATGAGCCGCTTGCCGCCGATTCGCCGATCTGGGACCTGCCCAACGTGATCGCCACACCGCACAGCGCCGGCTTCTCGGACGGCAACGCCGAACGCGTCGCGGCGATGTTCCTCGCCAACCTCGAGGCCTGGTGTCGCGGTCGGCCGCTTGCGCTGCAAGTCGGGGCAGGAGCTGGCCGCGTCCCGGATGAGCGCGGATCGACCCTGGGTAGTCGAATCTAGCCATTCGATCGTTTCCCTCCCCCCGAGTCCAGGCGCGGGGACATCCGCTGTGCCCACGCGGCGTGCCGGTGCCGCAGCCCCGCGCGGAGGGTCCGGCGCCGCAGCCCCACGCGCAGGGTCCGGCGCGCCCCCGAAGCGTTCGGGAGCTTCATCTGGTCCGTGGAGAAGCCCGACCGTGAGTCCGATCATTGCCCGCCCGCGGCTCACGACCCTGATCATCCTGTCGGCGCTGGCAGTGCTGCCGGTGAACATGTTCCTGCCTTCTCTGCCGAACATTGCCAGCGACTTCTCGGCCGAATTCCCGGTCGTGAACCTGTCGATCGCCGGCTTCGCAGCCCTGGCCGCGGCGGTGCAGCTGGTAGCCGGACCCCTGTCCGATCGCTACGGCCGCAGGCCGGTGGTCCTGGTGGCAGTTTCGATCTTCGTCGCCGCATCGGTCGCCTGTGCCCTGGCCTCCAGCATCGAGGCGTTCCTCGCGTTCCGGTTCATGCAGGCGGCGGTCGCGGCGGCCTACGTTGTCTCGCTTGCGGTCATTCGGGACTTGCACGACGAGCGCCAGTCGGCAGCGACGATCGGCAAGGTCGCGATGGTCTGGGCCGTGGCGCCGATGCTCGGGCCGACCATCGGCGGACTTCTGGACCAGGTCTTCGGTTGGCGCGCGAGCTTCGTTGCCTTCGCCGTGCTCGGCGCAGCGGCTCTGGCGTTATCCGCCGTGGACCTCGCTGAAACCCGCCAGCGCCGGTCCCTGTCGACCGTGGGCCAGTTGCGAGCCTATCGATCGATCCTGAGCTCGAGCCGATTCTGGGCCTATGCGCTCTGCATCGGCTTCTCGACCGGAACGTTCTATGCCTTTCTCGGCGGAGCTCCCCTGGTCGCTGCCGGGCTACTGGGGGGATCGACCGCCGTGCTCGGCTTGTACATGGGAACGATCACCGCAGGGTTCGTCCTCGGCAGCTTTCTGGCCGGTCGTTACGCAACGAGCTACTCGCTGGGCGCAATCGTGCTGGTCGGACCGCTGGTCTCGTGCGCAGGACTGGTGACCGGATTGATTCTTCACGGTGCTGGCGCAACGCACGTCGCCGCCTTTTTCGGGCCGTGCGTATTCGTCGGCATCGGCAACGGGCTGACGAGGCCGGGCGCCACCGCGGGATCGATGTCGGTCCGGGCCGATCTGGCGGGAACGGCGGCCGGGTTGACGGCTGCACTGGCCGTTGCCGTCGGAGCGATGGTGTCATCGGCTACCGGCGTCGTGCTGGACGAAACCAACCCTCGCTTCGGACTACTCGCCATGATGCTGGCTTCGGCCCTGCTGGCGATGCTGGCGGCGGCTTGCGCCGTCTGTCTCGATCGAAACTCGGCAGCGCAGCACCCGGACGGGCCTCGCCCATCGGTGGATCCCGGCAAGCCCCGTGGCGCGGGGCCGTCGTAACGCCAGAGGTACTCGCGAGTCATCGGCTTGCCAGGCTATGCCACCATTGCGGTTCGGCCGGGCGGCGCGGTGCCCCGGGCTGCCGTCGGAGTCAGGCCTTGAAGTCCTATCTCGATCTCGTTCGCCAGGTCTTCGCCGAGGGCAGCTGGCAAGAGAATCGCACCGGTATCCGGACGTTGAGCCTGCCGGGCGCGATGCTGCGCTTCGACCTGCGTGACGGCTTTCCGGCGGTCACGACCAAGAAACTTGCGTTCAGGAGCGCGATCGGCGAACTGGTCGGCTTCCTGCGGGCGGCGGACAACGCTGCCGAGTTTCGCGCGCTCGGTTGCCGCGTCTGGGATCAGAACGCCAACGAGACCGAGGGCTGGCTCTCGAACCCCTACCGCAGCGGAAACGACGACCTCGGCCCGATCTATGGCGTCCAGTGGCGCCGCTGGCCGGCCTACAAGGCGCTGGCCGCCGGTTCGGCGGCCGCCGATCATGCGCTTGCCAGCGGCTATGCGCCGCTCGCGCGCTTCGAGGCCGATGGCCGCGAACAGGTCGTCCTGCACAAGCGGATCGACCAGTTG
This sequence comes from Burkholderiaceae bacterium, assembly GCA_040510055.1. Classification (GTDB taxonomy): domain Bacteria; phylum Pseudomonadota; class Gammaproteobacteria; order Burkholderiales; family Burkholderiaceae_E; genus Lautropia. Next base: position 4,931 of record JBEVJQ010000318.1, read on the forward strand.
CGACAGTGCCTCGATGCCATCCACGGCAATCCGACCGACCGCCGGATCCTGTTCCATGGCTGGA
>JBEVJQ010000319.1:0-5995 GCA_040510055.1 Burkholderiaceae bacterium
CATCGCGGCCTCAGCGTCCCTTGGCCGGAAACAGCCCGGTGGGGCGGAAATAGAGCACCAGCGCCATCAGCAGATAGATCAGCATCGAGGCGAGCGCGGGGCCAACCGTGCGGGCGGTCGATCACGTCATGAACAGCCGCAGGATGTCGACCGCGAAGGAGCGCCCGAGCGTATCGACAAGGCCGATCAGGAGCGCGGCTACGAACGCGCCGCGAATCGAACCGATGCCGCCGATCACGATCACGACGAACGCGAGGATCAGGATGTTCTCGCCCATCCCGACCTGGACCGCGAACAGCGGCCCGAGCATGGCGCCGGCCACGGCGCAGAGGCCGGCACCGATCCCGAACACCATCGTGAACAGCCACTTGATGTTCACGCCCATGGCCATTGCCATCGGCCGGTTCGAGGCACCGGCGCGGACCAGCGCCCCTGTCCGGGTCCGTGCCACCAGCAGGTAGAGCATCACGGCCAGCACCAACCCGACGGCGATGATCACCAGTCGGTAAGCGGGGTACGAGAGGCCGGGCAGCAGTTGCACCGGTCCGGAGAGGGCTGCCGGTGCCGACAGCGCCAGGTCCGTTCCCCAGATCATCCGCACGCCGTCGTTGATGATCAGGATCAGCGCGAACGTCGCCAGGACCTGCGACAGGTGGTCACGGTCGTAGAGCGGCCGAAGCAGCGTCGACTCGAGCAGCATCCCGAACAGTGCTGTCGCCGGCACCGCGAGCACCACGCCGGCGACGAACGAGCCGGTCAGGTCGACGAACCAGGCCGCGAGAAAGGCCCCGACCATGTACAGCGACCCGTGAGCGAGGTTGATCATGTCCATGATGCCGAAGACCAACGTCAGGCCGGCAGCCAGCAGGAAAAGCATCAACCCGAACTGCAGGCCGTTGAGCCCCTGTTCGAGCAGCAGCAATCCGCTCATCGCGGCTACTTCATCTTGCAGTCCTGGACATAGGCATCACCGCGCGCCTTGAAGATCGGGTCGCCCATCGACTTGTTGACCAGCCTTCCCTGTCCGTCCTTGCCGACCACCCGCAGGTAATAGTTCTGGACCGGGTAGTGGTTGGTATTGAACTTGAAGTCGCCTCGGACCGACTGGAACTTCGCCGCCTTCAGCGCCGACCGCAGCGCCTCCTTGTCGTCGAGCCCGCCCTTCACGTCGCGCACCGCGGCATCGATCAGCTGCGCCGCATCGTAGGCCTGCGAGGCGTAGACCGACGGCAGCCGCTTGTACTCCTTCTCGAACTCGGTGACGAACTTGCGGTTGGCGGCGTTGTCGAGATCGAGCGCCCAATGGGCCGCGTCGTAGATCCCGAGCATCGGCTCGCCGACCGGGCGGATGATGTCCTGGTCGGCGCCGAAACCGGGCAGCAGCAGCGTGATGTCCTTCGACAAGCCGGCCCCGACGAACTGCTTGATGAAGTTGATGCCCATGCCACCAGGCAGGAACACGTACAGCACCTCGGGCCTCGCGGCACGGATCTCGGCCAGTTCGGCCGCGTAGTCGAGCTGGCCGAGCTTGGTATAGGTCTCGGCCGCGACGCTGCCCTTGAAGAAGCGCTTGAAGCCGCCCAGCGAATCCTTACCCGCCTGGTAGTTGGGCGCGAGCAGGTAGGCGGTCTTGAAGTTGCGGCTGGTCGCGTACTGGCCCGCGGCCTCGTGATAGGCATCGTTGGGCCAGGAGACGGCGAAGAACCACGGACTGCAGTCCTTGCCGGCGAGCGGCGACGGCGCCGCATTGGGGCTGATGTAGAAGACCTGGTTGTCGAACGCCTCGGGGATGGCCGCCAGCATGATGTTCGAGAACACCACACCGGTCATGAAGTCGACGCGATCGCGCTTGATGTTCTTCTCGAACAGCTGCTTGCCGACATCGGGCTTGAACTGGTCGTCACTGACCAGGACTTCGGCCGGCAGGCCGCCGAGCTTGTTGCCGGCGAGCTTGACGGCGAGCTGAAAACCGTCGCGGATGTCGGTTCCGAGTGCCGCCTGCGGACCGGACAGGGTCGTGACCAGACCGACCTTGACGCGGTCGGCAGCGGTGGCGGGCGACGGGGCCGTGGCGCCCGCCGCGAGCAGCGTCAGCGCGACGGCAGCGACCGCCGGGACGATAGCGGGGGATCCGGCGGTCGTGGCCGGGCAACGGGCAAAGGGCATGATCGAACCTCGCGGGTAGGCCGAGACGCGATCCATTATGCAGCGGCGCCTGCACGCCAGTCGCCCGGCCGGCGACGCTAGCCAATCGCCGAGCGGCTTTGCCGACAGGCGAGTCGCAACAGAACGGAGAATGGAACCTCGGACCCGGTCAGCCGGGTACCAAGCCCTCAGCCGAGTACCGAGCCCTCAGCCAGGTACCAAGCCCTCAGCCGAGTACCAACCTCAGCCAGGTACCAGGCCCTTGCCGCGCAGCCAGTCGGCGTTGAACAGCCGTTCGAGGTACAGGTTCCCGCGATCACAGAGGAGCGTGACGATCGTGTGCCCCGGTCCCATCTGCCGCGCGACCTCGACGGCCGCGGCGAGGTTGATCCCGCTGGAACCGCCGACGAACCATCCTTCCTCGCGCAGCAGCCGGTACACCATCGCCACGCAGGTCGGATCGTCGATTCGCACGGCGTCGTCGATCGGCGCCCCGTCGAGATTCGCCGTCACCCGGCTCGACCCGATCCCTTCGGTGATCGAGCTGCCGGTGAGACTGAGCTCGCCGGTCTTCACGAAGTCGTACAGGGCGCTGCCTTGCGGGTCGGCCAACACGATCCGCACGTCCGGCTTGCGCTCCTTGAGGAAGCGCGCCACGCCCGCCAGCGTCCCGCCCGTCCCGGTGGCGCAGACGAACGCGTCGACCTTGCCGGCGCAATCGCGCCAGATCTCGGGCCCCGTGGTCTCGTAGTGGGCCTCGCGGTTGACGACGTTGTCGAACTGGTTGGCCCAGATCGCATTGGGCATCTCCGCCGCGAGGCGACTGGCGATGTGCTGGTAGTTCTGCGGATCCTTGTACGGCGCGGCCGGGACGGCACGGACCTCGGCGCCGAGGGCGCGCAGGATCTCCATCTTGGCCGGCGACTGGGTCTCCGGGATGACGATGACGCAACGGTAGCCGCGCGCCGCGCAGAGGTGTGCGAGACCGATGCCGGTGTTGCCGGCAGTGCCCTCGACGACCGTTCCGCCCGGCCGAAGCTGACCGCGGCGCTCCGCGTCACGGATGATGCCCAGCGCCGCACGGTCCTTGACCGATCCGCCGGGATTCAGCTGTTCGGCCTTGACGAGGATCTCGCATCCGGTTTCGGCGCTGATCCCGGCGAGCCGGATCAGCGGCGTGTTGCCTATCGAGTCGACGAATCCCGCTTTGATCTCCATGGTCCTCACCCGTGATCCGAGTTGACAGACGCCGCTACCGGCCCGGCGGTCGAGACGGGCGCAGTGTACCGGGATCGGGTCGCGCCCTGCCCGTTCATCGGTGCCAGATCCAGGTCACGACGACGAACAACGGGACCAGGACACCCACCGACCAGGCCATGTACCCGAAGAAGCCCGGCATCGTCACCCCGCGTTCCTCGGCCACGGCCTTGACCATCAGATTCGGCGCGTTGCCGATGTACGAGTTGGCGCCCATGAAGACGGCGCCGGCCGAGACCGCCATCAGTACCGGCGACAGCGTCGTCATCAGTTGCTGCGGGTCGCCGCCGGCGAGGTTGAAGAACACCAGGTAGGTCGGCGCGTTGTCGAGAAACGAACTCAGGAGCCCCGTGGCCCAGAAGTAGGCGGCGGGGATCGGCTGGCCGTCGGCGGCCGTGACCAGCCGCACGATCGGCGCGAAGGCGCCGTCGGGCCCGGCACGCAGCATCGCGATCACCGGGATGATCGTGAGGAAAATGCCGAAGAACAGCTTGCCCACTTCGAGCATCGGGCCGAACGAGTACTGGTTGGCCTCGCGGACGCTGCGCGCCGTGATCACCAGCGACAGGGCCGTGATTGCGACCAGCGCGAGGTCGCGGACCACCTGCTGCAACGTGAGATCGGTGCCCATGACGTTCCACGCAATGCCCGGGTTCCAGGTCCCGCTGATCAACACCAGGCCCATGATCGCGAGCAGCAGCAGCAGGTTGGCCTTGCCGTCGATCCCGAGCGTCTCGTCGTCCGGGGTCGGATCGGGTCGGCTCGCGCCCTCGCGGCGGTAGATCCAGCTATCGAGCGCGAAGAAAATCGCCAGCAACACGGCCGTGCAGAACAGCGTCTCCGGGAACAACCTCATCGTCCAGAAGAACGTCACACCTTTGAGGAACCCGAGGAACAGCGGCGGGTCGCCCAGAGGAGTCAGCGATCCGGCGATGTTGCTGACGATGAAGATGAAGAAGATCACGACATGGGCCGTGTGCTCGCGGTCGTCGTTGGCCCGGATCAGCGGTCGGATCATCAACATCGAAGCGCCGGTCGTGCCCATGAAGCTCGCCAGCACGGCGCCGATCGCGATCAGCAGGCAGTTCAGCGCCGGACTGCCATGGAGGTTGCCGCGGATGTAGATGCCACCGGCCACCGTGAACAGTGCCGTGAGCAGGATGATGAACGGGATGTACTCTGCGGCCATCGCGTGGACGAGGCCGGCGGCGGCCGCGGCGGCGCCGAAGATCAGCGCGAACGGGACGAAGAACGCCAGTGCCCAGCCGAGCGCGATCTTGCCGTAGTGGCGGTGCCAGACCCGCGGCGCAACCAGCGGCAGCACGGCGATCGACAGCAGGATGCCAGCGAACGGAATCGCCCACCAGCCGGCGAGTCTCGACCCGTCGAACTCGGCGGCCCAGGCCTCGCCTGGCGCAAGCAGGACCATGGCCAGGCCGATCGCGGCGAGCACCGCGAGCGGCCTCGCACCTGAATCCAGGACCAGGGGGGCTGGACGCGGCGATCGACCTCGGTGGGGCCCGGCGGCGAGATCCAGGCAAGTGCCAGAGCGCGGGTCGCGGACGAGATGCGGTCGCATGCGGCGATCAAGGTCGTCGGGCCTCCGTCCGGCGCGCCGGGCCGGGACCGCGATCATAGCGGGCGCGAAGCGGGGCGGATTCAGTTGGGTCGCGCTTGGCAGGAGTCGCAGTTGCCGGGAGTCGCGTACGGCAGCAGTCGCGGTTGCCAGAAGTCGCGTTCGGCAGGTAACGCCGTGGCCGCTCTTGCTGTGCGACGCTTTGATCTTGCTTCCTTCACGCGCGACCCATGCCTTTGCTTCGGCCATGGGTGTCGAAGGTCGGTTGCAACTGCACCCGCCTGGTAGCCGGAGATGGCCCGGACCGGATCTACCGCGAGCCTCAGAGTGCGCCATGGTGAGCCCCTGTAGGGATGTGGTATGGCGGACAGATAGTGGGGACACCTGCGGGACACTGGCAACGCTTCCATGGGGGAACCCGTGCGGGATGCGAGTCGATCTGTCCCCAAGGTTCGTCCCCATGGAAAACAAAAACCCCAGCAACTCAATCAGTTAGCTGGGGTTTGCTGATTCCCTAGTGGTGCCCGAGGTCGGACTCGAACCGACACGCCTTGCGGCGGGGGATTTTGAGTCCCCTGCGTCTACCAGTTCCACCACTCGGGCCCGATGCGTCGTCGCTGCTGACCGCCAGCCAGCGGCCGACGCACGAAGGGCGCGATTATCGGGCAAACGGCCGACGCTGCCAAACGCGACTGCTGACTAACTCGGCCCGGCGGAATCGGTACCGGCTTAACAACTAGCATCAGGACGCGATCGCCGATCAACTGATTCGCGACGTCACGATCCACGACATCAATTCGTGGATCGAAGGCCGGGGCAAGGCCGTCAAGTGCAGCACAGCGCGAGCTGAATCTGATGTCCGCCTCCTTCACGTGGGCAGGAGCGCAAGTTGGCTCGCCGTGAACCCTTGCCACGGGTCCATCAAGCCGGAGCGCGTGCTGTCACGCCGCCGGCTCCTGCTCACGGAGGCGGAGATCAATGCAATCCCCACTGCGACCGGCTACCTGTTTGACCCGC
>JBEVJQ010000320.1:0-5573 GCA_040510055.1 Burkholderiaceae bacterium
TCGATCGACAGCACTACGGGAGCCACGAGCGTGTCGCCGTTGCGGCGGACACCGGTCTCCGGTTGCGCGGGACTGCGATCGCTTGCGGCGGCTGCACACGGTGCCGTCGCGACGATGGTCAGCGCGACAGCGAGCGTCGCGAATACCCGAGGCCGGCTCAGGGCGCGATCCCGGCGCGCCCGAGCAGTTCGGATTCGTAGGCGAACAACGACGGCATGCCGCCGGTGTGGAGGAACAGCACACGCTCGCCGGGCTCGATCGCGCCCTCGCGCGCCATTCCGATCAGCCCGGCCATGATCTTGCCGGTGTAGACCGGATCGAGCAGGATCGCCTCGGTTCGGGCCAGCGCCTGTACGGCTTCGACCATCGGCGCGTTCGGCAGCGAGTACTTCGGTTGCCAGTAGCCGCCGACACAGTGGATCGCGTCGTCGGGTACGTGAAGGTCGAGGTCGAGCAGGTCGCAGACGGCTTGGGCCTCGGCGCGCACCAGCGGCAACTGGTCGGCCGGATCGCGACTGACGCCGATCCCGCTGATCGGCACGGCGATCCGGTTGCCCAGGAACCCGGCGACCAGGCCGCCGTGCGTGCCGGAGCTGCCCGAGCCGACGATGAGGCGGTCGAATTGCACGCCGCCCTCGAGCATCTGCTGCTGCAGTTCCTGGGCGCAGGCGACGTAGCCGAGGCCTCCGAGCGCGTTCGAACCGCCGCCCGGGATGGCGTAGCCGCAGCGCCCGACGGCCGCCAGTTCGTCGGCGACGCGCTTCATTGCCGCGGCCATGTCGGTTCCGGCCGGCACCACCGTCAGATCCTCGACCCCCAGCAGACGGAACAGGAAGTGGTTGCCGCTGGCGCCGTCGTGGTAGCTGCCGGGAACCCGCTCCTCGATGACGAAGCGACAGGCCAGGCCTTCCTTGATCGCGGCCGACAAGGTGATCCGGCAGTGGTTGCTCTGCGGCGCGCCGCAGGTGATCAGCGTGTCGGCGCCGCGCGCGAGCGCATCGGCCACGAGAAACTCGAGCTTGCGGGTCTTGTTGCCGCCCGGGGCGAGGCCCAGCAGGTCATCGCGCTTGATCCAGACCTCGGGCCCGCGGCCGCCGGGGCAACTGCCCGCGAGCCAGGCGGAGAACCGCGGCAACGGTTCGATCGGCGTCGGCCCGCTGGAATAGCGGCGGCGAGGAAATCGCGACAGATCCATCGGCTCAACGCTCGCTCGGTTCCACGGGGACCGGGGCCGGTGGCGGCTTGATCGTCGGTCGGGTCACGGTGATCGTCGTCGGTTCGCCGTCGTCGCCCGGTTCGGTTGCGACCGATTCGACCTCCTGCGGCGGACCGACCTCGGCATCGGCGATCTTCTTGCGCAGCGCCCCCAGCGCCAGGCGGTCGGTGGCGAAGAAGTTCTGCAGACCGACCATCTCGACCAGCCCGGTGCGCTGCGCGACCGCGTAGATATGACGCTTGGCGCCGCTGATCACCAGTATCACGTCGTGTTCCTTCAGGTAGGCGAGGAGGCTGCGCATCATCTCGACGGCCGAGGCGTCGATGTAGTTGATCCCCTGCGCGGAGATCATCACGTAGCGCAGGTTCGGGTTGCGCTGGACCAGCTTCATCACCTGGCGCTCGAAGTAGGCGACGTTGGCGAAGAACAGTGCCGCATCGAAGCGCAGTGCCGAGATCTCGTCGTAATCGGGACCGGGGCGCGGCTTGTCGACCTCGCGCAAGTTGCCGTCGGCGTCGGGCTCGAGGATGGCGATACGCGGGACCATCCGGCGCCAGACGAAGGCACCGAGGGCGAACAGCACGCCGGCGAGGATACCGATCTGGATCCGCGGAGCGAACGCCAGCGTGACCACGAACGTGAGCACGGCGGCGATCCCGTCCTCGCGGCCGGCGAGCCAGGCCGAGCGCATCGAGCGCACGTCGAGCAGGTTGACCACTGCCATCATGATCATCGCAGCGAGCGCCGGCTTGGGCAGGTGCGACAGCAGCGGCGCGATGGTCAGCAAGGCCAGCACGATGATCACCGCCGCGGCCACCGACGACCAGCCGCTCCGCGCCCCCATCGCCAGGTTCAGCGCCGAGCGCGAGATCGATCCGCTGACCGGAATCCCCTGGCTGAACGCTGCTGCCACCTTGGCCAGCCCCTGGCCGATCAGCTCCTGGTTTTCGTCCCAGCGAGTCTGGGTCCGGCGCGCGATCGCCTTGGCGCTGGAGGCGACCTCCATGAAGCTCACCAGCGCCAGCATGAACGCCGTCGGCAGCAGCGTGAGGAGCACGTACCAGTCGACCACCGGGACGGAGAAGCCGGGCAGCCCGCGGGGAATCTCGCCGACGACCTTGCCGCCCGACGCGGGATAGTCGATCGCGTAGCTGATCCCGGTCGTGACGACGACGACGATCAGGTACCCGGGCCAGCGCGGCGACCAGCGCCGGAACGCTGCCAGCAGCACGATGCTGCCGATGCCGATCGCCAGCGTCGCGACGTGCAGGCCCCTCATGTTGATCGCCAGGGCCTTGACGTCCTCGATGAAGGTCTCGCTCGCCGGGACCATGATCCCCGTGAGATTCGGCAGCTGCGACAGCGCTATGACCAAAGCCGCCGCGTTGATGAAGCCGACCATCACCGGATGCGATAGCAGGTTCATCAGGAATCCGGCGCGCGCGAAGCCGAGCGCGACCTGGATCAGCCCGCAAAGCAGCGCGAGCATGGTCACGTAGATCGGGTACGACTCGGTTTCCGGCATGACGATCGCACTGACGGCCGCTGCCGTGAACAACGACGTCAGCGCCGCCGGCCCGGTCGAGAGCAGCCGCGACGATCCCCAAAGCGTGCCGACGATCGTCGGCAGGAACGCGGCATAGAGGCCGAGATAGGCGGGGACGCCGGCGACCTGCGCATAGGCGAGGCTCTGCGGAATGGAGAGCATCGCGACGGCCATGCCGGCCATCAGGTCCTGCGAGAACGTCGCCCGATCGGGTCGCGGCCACCGCAGGAAAGGGAACAGTCGCCGGAGGAGATCCGCTGCCATGGACGCAAGGGGGATCGGGCATGGTAACCCGTTCCGGACGTGGCGCCGATCGATCGATGGCACCATCGCCGATCGGCAACAGCGGCGCGTGCCACTGGGCTCGCCGCTGACGTCATCGGTTCGGCCGGCCGACGAACGTCATCGGTCGGGCGCTGCCGAGTCTGCCGCCCAGCCGCGCAGCAGCGCGTCGGTCTCGGCATCGGCAGGGTAGAACAGCTCCAGGCGCAATTCGGACAGTGTCAGGTCGCGCGCCGCGCCCAATGTCGCGATCGTCGTGAACAGCGTCGCGCGCTGGCCGCCGAACGACATCACGCAGGGCAGCACCAGCGAATCGCCGGTGCCGGTTCCGGCAGGGTCGCGCTTGCGTTCGGCGCTCAGCCGGGCGACGTTCGGATAGCGGCCGACCTCTTCGACCAGCGCCGACAATCCGCCACCGTCCCCGTGCGCCGCAGCCTCGGCCACGAGTCGGTCGAGCTGGTCGAGCAGGTAGCCGCCCCATTCGGCGAAGTTCTCGGTCATCGCGGCGAAGCCTTCCGGATGGAGGCTGGCGCGAAACAGGTTGACCGGATTCTCGGCAAGCCATGCCGGCAGCAGCGACAGCATTCGATGACTTGCGCCGTTGGCGAGCACGACGTTCCAGTGCCGATCGACCGCGAATGCGGGGAAGGGATCGTGCGCACGCAGCAGCCGCGACAGCGCCTGGCGGACCTCGGCCAGCACCGGCGAGTCGATCGGATGCTCGGCGAACCGCGGCGCATAACCACCGGCCAGCAACAGCGCATTGCGCTCGCGCAGCGGCACCTCGAGCTGTTCGGCCAGTGCCAGCAGCAGTTGTGGGCTGGGACGCGACCGCCCGGTCTCGACGAAGCTCAGGTGCCGCGTCGAGATCCCGGCATCGAGCGCCAGCGCCATCTGGCTCAGGCGCCGCCGCCCGCGCCACTGCCGGATCAGCGTGCCGACCTGCTCGCCGTGGCGGGCACTGCGCGTGGCCCCCGGCGGCGTGCTCAGCGAGCGAACGGATTGGCGGTCGCGAACCACATTGCGATTCCGGTGGCGATGATGAAGGCTCCGTCGGTGACGCCGGCCGTCAGGAAGAACTTGGTCTGCAGTCGATCCATCAGCTCCGGTTGGCGGGCACTGGCCTCGAGGTATTTCGAACTGGACAGTCCGATGCCGATGCACGACCCGATGGCACCCAGTCCGATCAGCAGGCAGACGCCGAGCGGCAGCAGGTCGACGGTGGATGCGGCAGACATGATCGATGACTCCGTGCGGTTGCGCCGGTGCGCCGGCGATGACCCAGTGTGCCGCGCGCCATGCGCTGTGGCGATTACCTCGGAGGTCATTGATACCGGTTTGCCCATCGCGTAGTTCTGCGATCCAATGGTATCGGCGCTGCCCGGGGGACGGGTGTCGCGTCATTCGAGCCAGGAGACCATGGTCCATGTCCGCAATCGTCCGTCGCGCCCTGTCGCGATCGTTTCCCGGTCGCCAGGCCGGTCGCCTCCACCCTGCGCCGAGCGCTGCGGCCGTCGCGCTCGCGCTCGTGTTGGCGGTCGCCGGCTGTGGGAGCAATGACGGTGGCCTCAAGATGAAATCGCACGCCCTGCGGGTCGAGCCCTCGGTCATCGTGCCATCGCCGCAGGGCGCCGGCACCTTCGAGGTCCAGGCCGAAGGCGTTTCCGAGGGCAATGCCTGGCAGACGCAGGTCTACTTCATCCCGGCCGGTGCCGACCGGTTCGAGGCGCGTGAAGACGCTTCGCCGTTGCTGAAGATCAACTGCAGCGAGCGCGACTGCGGCAACCTGGTAAGGGTCGCGTGCACCTCGAGCGTGGCCCCGACCGGCCTCAATACGCGCCGGATCGACTGCCTCGACAGCCGTAACCAGGTGCTCGGGAGCCGTGATTTCGTGCCCGGAATCTACATCGTCACTGCCTACTTCTGGCCGGCGATCAATCTCGACTTCGACGACGACCCCGTCGATTCGGAGGTGACGATCGTGTTGGAGTAGGACCGCCGCGTGGAGCCGACTCGCACCGACTCGCGCTGCCCAGCTCAGCGCATCCGCTTGGCGATCTCCTCGAGCATCACCTCGGTGGCGCCGCCGCCGATTGCCTGGACGCGCGCGTCGCGCGCCATCCGCTCGATCGCCGTCTCGCGGATGACACCCATGCCGCCGTGGAACTGGACGCAGTCGTACATGACCTCGTTGACGAGTTCGCCGCAAAGCGCCTTCGCCATCGAGACTTCGCGCGTGCAGTCGACGCCCTGCGCGTCGAGGAAGGCCGCGTGATAGACCAGTTGCCGGCCGGCCTCGACTTTCGCCGCCAGCATCGCCAGCCGCTGCCGGATCGCCTGTTTCTCGAACAGCGTCGTGCCGAACGCCTTGCGGGTCGTTACATAATCGAGGGTGAGGTCGAGCGCGGCCTGCGCTTCGCCCATCGCCATCGCGCCGATCACGGTGCGCTCGTTCTGGAAGTTGCTCATGATCGCGTAGAAGCCGCGGCCTTCCTTGCCGAGCAGGTTCTCGGCCGGGATGCGGCAGTC
>JBEVJQ010000321.1:0-4511 GCA_040510055.1 Burkholderiaceae bacterium
TCCTGAGCCTTCGGTCGCTGCTCGGGCCGGTGCCGAGCGGCGCTGCGCAACGGCCCGCTCGCGCCGTGGGCCCGGATTCGCCCTGCGCGGCGCATCGCCGCCACCTGCGGTCGGCGTCGGGCCCGTGTGGCCGTCCGTCCGTCGCCGCCCAGGCGACGCCAGGGTGGCTCCCTGTGGCATCGTCGACCTCAAACGGCCGGTGCCTTGTCAGATTTGTTTACACTTGTCTGACCCGGACGCTCGAGCCGTACCGTTGAACCTGACGCGATGCCCAGGGGCTTGCCGATGAAGTGCCGATGACCGCTGCAGCCGGCCCCTCCTTCAATGCCGTCGGCCGCATTGCCCAGATCGCGGCGATGGCGTTGTTGTTCTGCCTCGTCGCCCAGCTGGTCAGCGCGGGTCATGCGCAGCCCATGCTCGTCTGGCCGGCGGCCGGGGTTGCCTTCGCGTTCGGTTGGCGTCATGGCCGGCTCTGGACGCTGCCGGCAGCGTTGGGCGCGGCCATCTGGGCGCTGTCGGCGACCCGTGACATCGGCTTCGCACTGGCGTGTGCCGCAGCCACGCTGCCCGGTCCGTTGCTGGCCTTGACCCTTCTCGTCCGTCTGGGTCACTGGCGACCGATCGAGTACCGGCGCCAGGCAATCGGCCGCTTCGTCCTCTCGGTGCTGCTGATCGCGGCCGTGGTCGATGCCCTGGTCTTCGTCGTCTTCTTGCGCTGGACGGGCGGGGCCGGCTGGCCGTTCGGCGAAGCCGGCGACAACGCGTTCGCCGTCGGGCTGCTTGCGAGCTGGCTGGTCGATGCGACCGGGATGCTGCTGGTCGCGCCAGCCTTGCTGGCTTTCCTCGATGATTCGACCGATCCCGACGCCGCGCGCTTCGGCACCCAGCTCTTCGACGTTCCGACCGTCGTGCTCGCAGTCGCCGCCGCTGGCGCTTCCTACCTCGTCGGCAGCGGGCCGTCGCCGACGCTGTTCGCCGTCCAGGTTTCCTACCTGCTGCTGTTCGTCGCCTTTCCCCTGCTCGGCTGGGCCGCGACGCGGCTCGGTGAACGGAGCAACGCGCTGACCGTTCTGCTGGTCTGCCTGCCGATGATCGCCAGCCGTTCTTGGCAGATGCTGCCGTCGCAAGGTGGCCTTCCCGTGCGGATCGAGCCGATCGCCTACGCCAACGCGCTCGAGGCAACGGTCGTGGTGCTCGCCGCCTCGCTGTCATGCCTGCTGCTGCAGGCGGTCTGCGCCGACTGGCGCCAGGCGACGGCCCGGGTGGCGCAGCAGGCACGACGCGACATGACGACGGGCCTGCTCAACGACCGCGGACTCATTGCCGAGATCAGCGATCACCTCGTGGCCCCCGATCGCGGCAACCTCGGACTGGTCAATCTTCACCTGACCAATTTCGACGCCGTTGGCGAACTCTGCGGCGCGGTCGAGGCGATCCAGCTCGAGCAGGCCTGTGGCGACCTACTGCGACGCCAGCCCGTACTCCGGTTCGCTGCGCGGATGGCACCGGGCCGCTACGTCCTCGTGGTCGGCGCCGACACCGTGGCCCAGGTCCGGTCGATCGCGCGCGAACTCTACTCGCAACTGAACGGCCAGCTGTTCCAGACCGACCACGGCAACCTGCGGCTGCAGTGCTGTGCCGGCGGGCTGCTGCTCGACCGGCACACGGTCATCGCCAGCGAGGACTGCCTGTCGGCCCTGGCCGATGCGTCCAGCATTGCCGCCAGCGTCCGCGATCCGCGACTGTTCGTCGAGCCGCTGTCGCAGATGATGATCGACTCGCGCCGCTCGCACCAGGGCAAGATCGAGCACATCCGCGAGGCCATTCGTGACAATCGGCTCGAACTGCATGCCCAGCTGGTCAACGATCCCGACGCTCCGCCGGGAACGCGTTCCTACGAACTGCTGACCCGATTGCAGGAGCGCGACGGGTCGCTGATCCAGCCGCCGGAGTTCCTGGCGCTCGCGGCCCAGGCGCAGATGTCGATCCCGTTCGATCGCGCCGTGATCCGGCGTGCGTTCGAATGGCTGGCATCGCATCCCCAGGCGCTGCGCGAGACCTGGAAATGCTCGATCAACCTCTCGGGTGCGACGATGAGCGACGGCTCGATCTCCGACTACGTGCGCGAACTGCGCGCCCAGTTCTCGATCCCGCCCGAGCGCATCGTGTTCGAGATCACCGAGAGCGAAGCGATCCGCAATCCGGCAGCGGCGTCGCGCCTCGTCGACGATTTGAAGCAACAGGGATTCGGGATCGCGCTCGATGACTTTGGCACCGGGTTGGCGACTTTCGAGTACCTGAAGCGCTTCCCGCTCGATTACCTGAAGATCGACGGCTCGTTCATCCGCAACCTGATGTCGAATCCGATCGACGAGGAGATCGTCATCTCGACCATCCGCGTCGCGGCCCGTCTGCACCTGCGGACCATCGCCGAACACGTCCACAACGGCGAGATCTGCGAACGGCTTCATGCCTTGGGCATCGACCACCAGCAGGGCGACTTCTTCGGCAAGCCGGTTCCGCTGGCGCAACTGTTCGAGCAGCCGGTGGTGGCGGCGGTCCGGATCGCAGACGAGATCGCCTGACGGCGTTCGCCACCGATCATGACCGGCGGTCGCGCGACCGCTGGTCGTAGTAGCGATCGTGTAGCCGATCGGGATCAGCGCCGGCCCAGTAGCGCAATCGCAGCCACCACATCGCTGCGATCGTTCGCCAGACACCGTGGCGATGCCAGCGCCGGGAATCGGCCGTCACCGCGGCCCGGATCCGGATCGGCCGGCCGAACCGGGCGCGCAGCCGCTGTGACAGGGCGATGTCCTCCATCAGCGCGATCTCCGGAAAACCACCAACGGCGTCGAAGGCCGCGCGCCGCGCGAACAAGGCCTGGTCGCCGGTGACGATTCCGGTCCAGTGGGAGCGCAGATTCATGGCGATGGCGACCACGGCGAGTACCGGCGTGGACGGGGCCAGCGCCACGTCGAACCGCCCCCAGGCGGCTCCACCCTCGATCGCCGCCGCGATCAGCTCGCACGACCCGGCGGGCGGCCGGCAATCGGCATGGAGAAACACCAGGACCGGCGCCCGCGTCGCACGGGCGCCGGCGTTCATCTGGCGTGCCCGTCCCCGGTTCGCCGCGATGACGCGGGCCCCGGCAGCGCGAGCCAGCGCCACGGTGTCATCGACGCTGCCGCCATCGACGACAACGACTTCGTCACCGAGGCCGTGGGCCGCCGCGACGGTCGCGGCGATCCTTCCGGCTTCGTCGAGGGTCGGGATGACGACGGCGCAGCCCGACGTCGTCACCGCAGCCGCCAGCGGTGGAAACGCTCGAGCCAGCGCAACACCCCTGCCGGCGCGTGAGCACGTCGCCAGGCCGCGGCAACGGCCCGATTGGCTTCGTTCATCGTCGGATAGGCATGGACGGTCGCCATGATCCGCTTGAGGCCCAGGCCGTGGCGCATCGCCAGTGCGAATTCGGCGATCATCTCGCCGGCATGGGCGGCAGCGATGGTGACGCCCAGGATCCGGTCGCTTCCGGCCGTTGTCAGGACCTTCACGAATCCTGCCTCGACGCCATCGGTGACGGCGCGATCGAGCGCCGCCACGGGATAGCGCGTCACTTCGAACGCGATCCCTTGGGTCACGGCCTCGTGCTCCGTCAGTCCGACGCGAGCGATCTCCGGATCGATGAAGATGCAACGTGGCAGCACCGACCAGTCGACCCGCTGCCGCCAGAAGCCGCCGAATAGCGCGTTGACGCTCGCGTACCAGGCCATGTGACTGGCGGCATGAGTCAGCTGCACCTGCCCGACCACGTCGCCGCAAGCGAGGATGTGACGGTGGCGCGTGCGCAAGTGGCCGTCGACGACGATGGCACCGTCGGCTCGGAGGTCGATCCCGATCCGTTCGAGCCCGAGGCCGTCGACATCGGGCTGGCGACCGATGGCGACCAGGACGGTGTCGAACGCGATCGATTCAGCGCCGGCGGGACCGCCCGCGACGATCAGGCGCTTCGCCGGGCCATCGACGAAGCGCATCGCTGAGTCGTCGACCGGGTGCGAAGCTGCGCCGTCGCCGTCGCCGTCGCCGTCGCCGTCGCCTGCTGCTGCGCCGTCGCCGCCGTCTGCTGCCGCGCCCTCGCCGCCGTCTGCTGCTGCGCAGTCGACCTCGAATCGCAACGGTTGGCAGTGTGTCCTGACGGTGATTCCCTCGTCGGCGAACCGCCGTTCGATCAGATCCGAGACCTCGGCTTCCTCGCTGGCCAGCAGCCGCGGCGCCTGCTCGACCAGCGTCACCGCCGAACCGAGTCGAGCGAACGCCAGCGCCAACTCGCAGCCGACGGCGCCCCCGCCCACGACCAGCAATCGCCCCGGCAGCGACGACAGCGACCAGACCGTCTCGGACGTCAGGTATCCGGTCTGCGCCAGCCCGGGGATCGACGGAACCCGAGGTCGCGCGCCGGTGGCGATGACGATCGCCCGGGCCGTCAGTTGCCGCTCGCCGACGGCGAC
>JBEVJQ010000322.1:0-15984 GCA_040510055.1 Burkholderiaceae bacterium
TCGGGTCGCGTCGGCCGTGGGGCGAGGGGTGGAACGGATGGGACATGCGGTTGGCGATTATACGGATCGCGCGACAGTAGGCGCTCGATGACCGACGCGACCGGATCCGCAGTCGATCTGCCGGCACCGATCGCGTTGCCCGCCGTCGCGGGCGAGCGTCTCGATCGGCTTCTTGCCGCGCGGCTCGAGCCGGACGCCATCTCGCGTTCGCGGATCCAGCGCTGGATCGCGATCGGCGCGGTTCGCGTCGACGGTGCGCTGGCACTGCGCTCGCGGCGACTGAAGGGCTTCGAGACGATCGAGGTCTGGCCGCAGCCGCTCGAAAGCGAGCAGGCGTTCCGGCCCGAGCCCGTGGCGCTGGAGGTGCTGCATGCCGACGCCGACGTCGTCGTGATCGCCAAGCCGGCGGGCCTGGTCACGCATCCGGCGCCCGGCAACTGGCAGGGCACGCTGATGAACGGCTTGCTCCACCGTTTCGCGCAGACACGCGACTTGCCGCGCGCCGGGATCGTCCATCGACTCGATCGCGACACCAGCGGGCTGCTGGCCTGCGCGTTGTCCGAGCGCGGTTTCATCGCGCTGACACGGCAATTGGCGGACCGGTCGATGCAGCGACGCTATCTCGCCGTCGTGCCGACGCCGCCGCAATCGGTCGGCAGCATCTGCGCTGCGATCGCACGCGATCCGCGCGACCGCCTGCGGATGGCCGCGGTTCCGGCGACGCACTTCGGTGCCAAGTCGGCGCGGACCGACTACCGGGTCGTCGACGAACACCACGGGATCGCGCTCGTCCACTGCCGGCTGCATAGCGGGCGCACCCACCAGATCAGGGTCCACTTCGCCGCCATCGGTTGCCCGCTGATCGGCGACGCAGTCTATGGCGGCCGCACCGACGACGAGGCGATCGCGCGTCAGGCGCTGCATGCGTGGCGTTTGCGGTTCCGTCATCCCGATGGCAGTGGGTTACGGGCATTCGTCGCGCCGCTGCCCGACGACCTGCGACGCTTGCTCGATCGGCTGTCGTTGGCCCCACCGGAGTCGGGCGCCGCCGACCCGTACGTCGAGACGGATGCCGCGGCCGACGCCGACCACGAAGGGGAGCCCGGCCCGCATGCGGACCACGGGGGCGACCCTGGCCCGCATGCGGACCACGAGGACGGCCGATGACGTCATCATCCACGACGGCAGCCAGCGAGGCCGAGTCACCCGCCGCGAACTGGCTCGTCCCGTGCTGGCCGGTCCCGGCGCCGGTCGTCGCCTACATGACGACCCGCGCGGGCGGCGTCAGCACCGGCAACCACGGGGCGTGGCGAGGCGACGGCGGCCTCAATCTCGGCGCCGGTTGCGGCGACGCTCCGGAAGCGGTAGCCACCAACCGCCGACTCGCCGCGACCGCGATGGGCGCGCCGATCCTCTGGTTGGCGCAGGTTCACGGCGCAACGGTCATCGATGGCGACCGGACGGATCCTCACGATCGCCCGCAGTACGGCGATGCGGCTTTCACCACTCGGGCCGGCATTGCATTGGCGGTGATGGCCGCCGACTGCCTGCCGGTGCTGGTTGCCGATCGCGCGGGGCGCATCGTCGGCGCAGCCCATGGCGGCTGGCGCGGACTGGCCGCCGGAGTTGTCGGCGCTCTTGTCGATGCGCTGCGCGCACGTCTTCCCGATGCCGATCTGATGGCCTGGCTCGGGCCGCGGATCGGTCCGTCGGCATTCGAGGTCGGGCCCGAAGTCCGTGACGCGTTCATCACCCGGTCTACACTCCACGGCGACGCCTTCGTCGCTTCGCCGAATTCAGGCCGTTGGCTCGGCGACCTCGGAGCCATCGCACGCGTCGAACTCGCCGCACACGATGTGGCGCGAATCACCGACTCGGCGCTGTGCACGGTCTCCGATCCCGCTCGGTTCTGGAGCCATCGTCGTGATCGACCCGGCGGCCGGATGGCTGCGCTGATTCGCCGGGTCGCTGACGGTGTCGCGGTTTGACGCTCATCTCGCCGCAGCGCAGAATCGCCGCAACCAGAGGAGACCCGATATGGCCGAGAAGAAAGCGGCGAAGAAACCAGCCAGGCGTTCGCCGACCGTGACGGCCAAAGTGAAAGCGACAGGTGCCACCGGGACACCTGCTCAGGCGACTCGTGCGGCGGCAGCCCGTGCAACGCCGAAACGTGCGACTGCGACCCGTGCGACTGCGACCCGTGCGACCGCGACCCGTGCGACGAAGGCCACGACGGAAGCGCGTGGCGCATCGCGGCCCGCGGCGCCGAGATCGCGATCGAAGACTGCCCGCAGCACGACGTCTGCCCCGAGCCGCCGCGCCGCCGCGCCGGCCCGCGGCGGCAGTACGTCGGCCCGACCGGGATCGGTGCCCGAGGCGCTGCAGGCCGCGGTGGCGGCGTCGATGCCGGGGCTCGCGCACGAAAGCGTCGCCAGCAACCTGCAGGAGCGGATGACCGAGGCCGTGCGCGAGGCAGTGACGCATGCCATGCCCGATAGCGCGCTGTCATCGTTGCCCGCGGCGATGGCCAACGCGATGACCGGTGTGCTGCCCGGCGCCGTCTCGGCCGGCGTGCCGGGGGTCGGCAACGGCCTGCCGGCGTTCGATTTCGCCCGGATCGCAAGCAACACCTTCGGCCACGGCTGGACCGTCAACCAGGACAGACTGGCGGCCCTGCAGGCCAATTTCACCCGCGAGGCATCGGACCTGTGGCAGCAGATGATGTCCGGGGCCGCGCCCCATCTCGAAGACCGGCGCTTCTTCTCCCGGGCCTGGAAGGAGCAGCCGCAGTTCGGCTGGCAGGCTGCCTGGTACCTGTTCAACGGCGGCTACCTGCGCCGGATGGCCGAGTTGATCGAAGGTGATCGCAAGACCAAGGAGCGGATCCGCTTCTTCACCGAGCAGTGGGTCGACGCGCTGTCGCCGGCCAATTTCCTCGCGACCAATCCCGAGGCCCAGGCCGATCTGATCCAGAGCGGCGGCGAGAGCCTGCGCAACGGCATCGGCAACCTGCTGGGCGACCTGCAACGCGGGAACATTTCGCAGACCGACCTGTCGGCGTTCGAGGTCGGCCGCAATGTCGGCACGTCACCGGGACGGGTCGTCTACGAGAACGAGCTGGTTCAGCTGATCCAGTACGACCCGAGCACCGAGAAGGTCGCGCGCCGTCCGCTGCTGATCGTGCCGCCGTGCATCAACAAGTTCTACATCCTCGACCTGCAGCCCGAGAACTCCTTCATCGGGCATTCGGTCGCCGACGGCAACACGGTGTTCGTCGTCTCGTGGCGCAATGTCAGGGCCGAGCAGGGTCACTGCGGCTGGGATGACTACGTGCACCTGGGGGTGGAGGAGCCGTTAAAGGTGGTGCGCGAGATCTGCGAGGTCGACACCGTCAATATCCTCGGCTTCTGCGTCGGCGGCACGATCACCGCTACGGCGCTGGCCGCGCTGGCCGCCAAGGGCGAGCGCCCGATCGAGTCGCTGACCTTGCTCACGACGCTGCTCGACTTCGAGGATCCCGGCACGCTCGGGGTCTTCATCGACGACATGCAGGTGGCGGTGCGCGAGGCACAGATCGGCAAGGGGGGCTTGCTCAACGGCAAGGAGCTGGCGACGACATTCTCGTTCCTGCGGCCCAACGACCTGGTGTGGAACTACGTCGTCTCCAACTACCTCAAGGGCAAATCACCGCCGGCGTTCGACCTGCTGTACTGGAACGCCGACAGCACGAACATGGCCGGTCCGATGTACTGCTGGTACCTGCGGCACATGTACCTGCAGAATGATCTGCGTCATCCGAACCGGCTCCATACGCTTGGCGCGCCGATCGACCTGGCGAAGATCGCCGTGCCGACCTATGTGTTCGCGGCGCGCGAAGATCACATCGTTCCCTGGCCCGCGGCCTACGCGTCGGCGCAGCTGCTCGGTGGCAAGCCGCGGTTCATCGTTGGCGCCAGCGGCCATATCGCCGGGGTCATCAATCCGGCCAAGAAGAACAAGCGCAACTACTGGAAGGGACCGGACGTGGACCACGAGACTGCCGAGGAATGGCTTGCTGCTGCCGAGGAGGTCCCGGGGAGCTGGTGGACCGACTGGTCGGCCTGGCTCGCCCAGCATCGTGGCGGCGAAGTTCCGGCGCGCCGGGAGCTGGGAAACAGTCAATATCGTCCGGGTGAACCGGCACCGGGCCGCTTCGTCAAGGAGCGTGCCAATTAGCGGCAACGAAGGTCGCGAAAACCGACGGCAACGTCGTTCACAATGGAGATGGAGCAGATGGCGCAAAAACTGGCTTACGTGACCGGCGGGATGGGGGGGATCGGGACATCGATCTGCCAGCGGTTGCATCGCGATGGGCACAAGGTGATCGCTGGCTGCGGCCCGACTCGCGACCACAAGAAATGGATCGGGGAGCAGAAGGCCCTGGGGTTCACCTTCTACGCCTCGGCCGGCAATGTGGCCGACTGGGATTCCACGACGGAGGCATTCGAGAAGGTCAAGGCCGAACACGGCATCCCGGACATCGTGGTCAACAATGCCGGCATCACGCGCGACGGCTTGTTCCGCAAGATGTCGGTCGAGAACTGGCGCGCCGTCATCGACACCAACCTCAACTCGATGTTCAACGTGACCCGCCAGGTCATCGACGGAATGCTCGAGAAGAAGTGGGGACGGATCGTCAACATCTCGTCGGTCAACGGCCAGAAGGGCCAGTTCGGCCAGACCAACTATTCGACCGCCAAGGCCGGCCTCCACGGGTTCACGATGGCACTGGCCCAGGAGGTGGCCAGCAAGGGGATAACCGTCAACACCGTCTCGCCGGGATACATTGCAACGGACATGGTCAAGGCAATCTCCCCGGCCGTTCTGGACAAGATCAATGCTACCATCCCGGTCCAGCGGCTGGGGACGCCCGAGGAAATCGGCTCGATCGTCGCCTGGCTGTGCACCGACGATGCAGGGTTTGCAACCGGTGCGGATTTCTCGCTGAACGGCGGTCTGCACATGGGTTGATCGGAAGGTCAGGCGCCCCCCCGGGCGCCCGGTCGGCCGGTGCGCCCGGGGTGGCTCGCCGGCCCCCTGGCAACCCTTTGCAACATTCATGGCCACAACCCAGCGTCTGATCAAGAAATACCCCAACCGCCGGTTGTACGACACCCAAATGAGTGCGTACATCACCCTGGCCGATGTCAAGCAACTCGTCCTGGATTCGGAGGACTTCAAGGTCGTCGACGCCAAGTCGAACGAGGACCTGACCCGCAGCATCCTGCTGCAGATCATCCTGGAGGAAGAAGCCGGCGGCACTCCGCTGTTCTCGTCGCAGATGCTCGCCCACATGATCCGGTTCTACGGTCACGCGATGCAGGGGATGATGGGCACCTACATGGAGAAGACGCTGCAGGCGTTCGTCGAGGTCCAGACCCGGATCCAGGAGCAATCGAAGTCGCTGTACGAAGGCCGCGTCATGCCGAGCCCCGAGCTCTGGACGCAGTTCATGCAGATCCAGACGCCGATGATGCAGAGCATGATGAGCAACTACATCGAGCAGAGCAAGAACCTGTTCTTCCAGATGCAGGAACAGATGCAGCAGCAGGCGCGCAACGTGTTCCAGAACTTCCCCGGCGGATTCAACCTGCCCCCGTCGAACCCCGACGGCAAGGAACGCAAGTAGCGATCAGGCGCCCGCTGTCCGCATGACCCCGGTCAGCCGCCGCGCCCAGGTCCGACCGCCGGCCGGCGTCCCGACCGTGGGCTTCGTCAGCCTCGGTTGCCCGAAGGCGCTGGTCGACTCCGAGCGGATCATCACCCGGCTCCGGGCCGAGGGGTATGGCATTGCCGCCGACTACGCCGGCGCCGATCTGGTCGTGGTCAACACCTGCGGCTTCATCGACTCGGCGGTCGAGGAGAGCCTGGCAGCGATCGGCGAAGCCCTGGCCGAGAACGGCAAGGTCATCGTCACCGGCTGCCTCGGGGCGCGCGCCGACGACGATGGGAACCTGATCGCCCGACTCCATCCGTCGGTGCTGGCCGTGACCGGCCCGCACGCGACCGACGAGGTCCTGGCGCACGTCCACGTCCACCTCGCGAAGCCCCACGACCCGTTCACCGACCTGGTCCCGGCGGCCGGGATCAAGCTGACGCCGTCGCACTATGCCTACCTGAAGATCGCCGAGGGCTGCAACCATCGCTGCAGCTTCTGCATCATCCCGTCGCTGCGCGGCGATCTCGACAGCCGACCGATCGGCGAGGTCGTCCGCGAGGCACGCCAGCTGTTCGAGGGCGGCGTCCGCGAGCTGCTGGTGATCTCGCAGGACACGAGCGCCTATGGCGTCGACCTGCGCTACCGGACCGACTTCGTCGACGGGCGGCCGGTGCGGACGCGCTTTCGCGAATTGTGCGAGGAGCTGGGCCGGCTCGCCGCGGACTACGACGGCTGGGTCCGGCTGCACTATGTCTACCCCTATCCGCACGTCGACGACGTGCTGCCGCTGATGGCCGAAGGCCGGATCCTGGCGTACCTCGACGTGCCGTTCCAGCACGCCGACCCGGTCGTGCTGCGGGCGATGAAGCGGCCGGCCAGCGGCGAGCGCAATATCGAACGGATCGCCGCCTGGCGTCGCGTGTGCCCCGACCTGACGGTCCGCAGCACCTTCATTGCCGGCTTTCCGGGCGAGACCGAGGCCCAGTTCGAGACCTTGCTCGCGTTCCTGCGCGAGGCCCGGCTCGACCGGGTCGGCTGCTTCGCCTACTCGCCGGTCGCTGGCGCCGCCGCCAACGATCTACCGGGCGCGGTCCCCGAGGCGGTCCGCGAACGACGTCGCGCCGCTGTGATGGAGACACAGGCCTCGATCAGCCGCGAGCGGCTGGCACGATTCGTCGGGCGCCGGATCCGGGTCCTGGTCGATGCCGAGGCCCGTGATCCGGACGGCAACCCATGCCTGATCGCCCGCTCGGCTGCCGATGCGCCGGAGATCGACGGGATGGTCGTGATCGCGCCCGACGCCTCGCTCGCCGTCGGCGCGTTTGCCGAGGTCGATATCGTGGCGTCCGACGACCACGATCTGCATGCCGTGGTTCCGGCCGGGGCTGGCAGGCGCTCGAACCACCGCAGCGCCCGTTCCCAGAGCAGGGTCGCATCGGCCCTGAAGTAGCCCATGTGCCCGATGCCGGCCATTCCGAACTCCCCCGGAACCAGGTCGAGCATATCGAGCGCCGCGCTCTGGTAGCCGGTCATGAAGGCATCGCGCGACCGCGGCGGTGACCACCGATCGTCGACGGCATTGGCCGCCATGATCGGCAACCGGATCCGGGCGAAAGCCTGCGCGACGTCGGCCATCGCCGGATCCTCAAGGAAGTTGCGGCGATAGCGGCACCACCGCTTCCACTGCCGATAGAAGTCCAGCGGCAGGTCCTCGCCCATCCCGACAACGCTCCACGACAGATAGCCGCTCGAGCGCGTGAGCAGCGGCCCGAGCCCGTGCCAGAGCGCCAGGACCCGGAGCCGCTCGAGCGTCGGCATCCAGCCCGACCAGCCGGCACCGGTTCCGAAGGTGAAGAACGCCGCCACCCGCTGCGGATCCGGCAAGGCGCCGAAACCGTGGCCGCCATAGGAATGGCCGATCACGAACAGGGGACAGTAATCATCGGACATCCGCTCGACGGCCGCGGCCAGGTCGAGCCGTCCCCAGTCGAGATAGTCCATCCGGAAGCCCCGCAGGGTCGCCGGCGCCGAACGGCCGATCCCGCGGTAGTCGAAAGTCAGTGTCAGATAGCCGCGTTCGGCGGCGAATGCGGCAAAGCGACGGTAGTAGCGCTGCGCCACCGCTGTGGCACCGGCGACGACCAAGTGGGCGCGGACCGGCCCGCGTGGGGGGTAGAGCAGGCCGGCCAGCCGATAGCCGTCGCGGGCATGGAACGCGATCGGCTCGGGTTCCGGCTGCGACCGCGGCGCCGGCGGCACTGCCGGCCCGCCGGTCAGCGCCACGGTCAAGGTCGATTGCAACGTCGTCATGGCCGGGCCTCCTGCAGCGGTCGCGATGCCGGGACCAGGGCCGCCGACGCGACGGCATCGGGGAGGCCGATCGGCGTCGACACCGTCCCGGGCCGGATACGCCAGACCCGTCCGCTGGAATTCGTGACCACCATGCCCTGGGGGACGACGGTAGCCCGGTAGGCATCGTCGGTTCGCTGGACGTCGAGCCTGAGGGCGCCATCGAAGCGGGCGTGATTCGCTCCGAACGGGCGGCAGTCGTGGGCGACCCAGTCGAGGACGAAGCGGCCGACCGGCATCGCTTCGCCCGGCCGCAACCGGTGGCCGTCGACGCGGACGTCCGATCCTCGACCACAGGCCAGGCGTGGGCGGGGATCGACCCACCGCGGCGGTTCCGACTCGCCGTCGATTGCCGGCACGAGCAGCGCGTTCAGCAGGAAACGATCGTGATCGAGCGGCGCCTGCCCTGCCGCTCGGGCTGGCGAGGACGAGGGCGATGCCGATGGGGATGGGGATGGCGACGGGGATGGCGATGCCGATGGCGCCATCAGTCCGCCGGCCGAGACCAGCAGGCCGAACAGGAGAATCGACGCCGACGCCGGCACCAGGAACCGGGCGGCACGGGCACGGGGCGCGGCTGTCCGGCTGCGTGGCGCGGGCGCCGCGGGGGTTGGGTCGGTCGCTGAATGGATTGACATGATGACCTCGGAGTTGTCGAGGTCTGCAGTCTGGCGAGGTCGTGCAGCACGGCGACTTCGTCGTACCGGCCCTTCTGTTTCGTTTGTTTCAGCCCACCGGTCAGCGCTGTCGCCGGGACTCGATTCGATCTACTCTCGCGGCATCGTCGTCCGCCTTGCGATGGCGCCATGACCGGCATCGCCCCATCTCGCCCCAACCCTCCCGCCGCCTCGAGGGGAACGATCCTGATCGTCGACGACGAGGGCGAAATTCGCGAGGTGCTCGAGGAATACTTCACGACGCACGGCTTTCGCGCCGTGGGCGCGGCCGACGCGGCCGCGGCGCGCGCCATGATCGGCCGTGACGCGATCGACCTCGCCCTGGTCGACATCAGCCTGCCGGGCGAGGATGGGCTGAGCCTGACGCGGTTCCTCCGCGAACGGCATCCCGGCATCGCTGTGGTGATGCTCACCTCGGCCGGTACGGTGGTCGATCGGATCGTCGGGCTCGAGGTCGGGGCGGACGATTACGTCGCCAAGCCTTTCGATCCGCGCGAGCTCATGGCCCGGATTCGCAGCGTCCTGCGTCGGACGTCGGCCGCGGCACGGGGCGAAATCGGCGCCGATCGCGTGAGAATCGGCCGCTGCGTGATCGACCTCGGCACCCGTCGTCTGACCGACGCCACCGGCGCCGACCAGTCGTTGACGCCTCTGGAGTTCGACCTGCTGAAGGCGCTGGTCGAGAACCCGGGTCGCGTCCTGTCCCGCGAGCGAATCCTGAACCTGAGCGCCGGGCACGACTGGGACCCGTTCGATCGCAGCGTCGACCTGCGCGTCATGCGTCTGCGCCGCAAGGTCGAGCCCGATCCCGAGCATCCACGGTTCATCCGGACGATCCGCAATGGCGGGTATGTGTTCGTCCCGGCCGGGGACTGAACGATGACCGTAACCGAGCGGGTGGCACCGGCGCGTCCGGGGCGAAGGCTGCCGGCGCTTGCCCTGACGGGGGCGCTGGTGCTGGCACTGATGCTGGCGGTGACGCTGCTAGGCGGGTGCTTCCGTGACCCGCAAAAGATGCTGCGCATCGGCACCAACGTCTGGATCGGCAGCGAGCCCCTGTACCTGGCGCGCGATCTCGGACAGCTCGATCCCAAGGCCGTGCGCTTGGTCGAGTATCCGTCGGCGAGCGAAGTACTGCGGGCGTACCGCAACCAGGCAATAGACGGGATGGTGATCAGTCTCGACGAACTGCTCGGGCTGGCCGTCGACGGGCTGCAGCCGCGGGTCGTGCTGGTGGCGGACATTTCGCACGGCGCCGACGTGGTCGTCGGTCGCGCCGGCATGCGGTCCATGGCAGACCTTCGTGGCCGACCGGTAGCCGTCGAGGGCGGCGCCGTCGGCGCCCTGGTGTTGAGCCGCGCGCTCGACCTGGCCGGAATGCATGCCGGCGAGGTTGAAGTGGTCCACCTCGACTCCAACGAGCAACCGGACGCCTTCGAGCAGGGTCGCGTCGATGGCGCGGTCACCTTCGATCCCTATCGGACCCGATTGCTCGCGGCCGGCGCAACCACGCTGTTCGACAGCAGCCTGATCCCGGGCGAGATCGTCGATCTGGTGGCGATCCGGGCCGATGTACTCGAGCGTCAGCCGGCATCGGTCCGCGCGCTCCTGTCCGGCTGGTTCCGCGCGGTCGACTACATCGGCCGCGATCCACTCGACGCAGCCAGGCGAATGGGAATTCGCCAGCAGGCGAGTGCCGAATCGTTCCTGGCGTCGCTGCGGCTCCTGCACCTGCCGTCGCGCGACGAGAACAAGGAGATGATCGGCGGCCCGCAGCCCGAACTGGTCGCCAACGCGCAACGACTGGCCAAGCTGATGGTCGCGGCCGGCCTGTTGCGAACGGCGCCCGGCCTCGACTCGCTGCTCGCGCCCGGCCCGCTTGCGGAGCTGCCACCGTAGGAGGGGCAGGTGTTGACGCTGCGCATGCCGGCCACGCTCAAGGTCGCGGTGCCACTGATTCTGCTGGCAATGGTCGTGCTGCTCGGCACGATCAACGTCCTCTACAACCTGCCGCGTGCCGAACGACTGGCTTGGGACAGCGGCCAGAAGCTGCTGACGCAGGAAATGTCGCGGCTCCAGAGCACGGTCGAATACCTGCTGCTCAAGGGCGACCTGGCTGCGGCCCAGCACCAGATCGCCGTCGTCGCCCACAACCACGACTATCGGGTCGCTGCCCTGACGGATGACCGTCAGGTCGTGATCGCCGCGACCCGGCGCGCCTGGCTCGACCGCCCGCTGGCCGAGGTCATGCCCGAGCTCGACGGTGCCGTCGTCGAGGCCGCGCTCAGCCAGCGGCGCACCCAGCTGATCCAGCGCCGCGACGATGCCACGCTGATCGGCTTCGCCGGCATCCTCGTGCGCGGCGAGCCGGATCGCCTGCGGCCGTCCCGTACCGGTGGCCTGGTGCTGGTCTACGACCTCGAGCAGGCAGCTGCCGAGGCCCGGGCGACGGTGCTGGGGCAGTCGTTGTACTGGGCCGGCTCGGTGGCCGTGCTGGCGCTGGTGCTGTGGCTGGCGCTGCATGTCCTGGTGACCCGCCCGACGGCCCGGCTGGTCGCCGCGGCCGAGCGGATCGCGGCCGGTGACGGCTCGGCCCGCAGCGGCCTCGCCGGAGACGACGAACTGGGGCGTCTCGGTCGGGCCTTCGATGCGATGGCGCAGCGGGTCGAAGCGGCCCGCTGCAGGCTGCTGCAGGAGCTTGCCGCGCGGGAGCGGGCGCGACGGGCAATGGAGGTGTCCGAGGCCAGCTACCGGGCCATCTTCGAGGCATCCGAGGACGCGATCTTCGTCCACGACATCGCCACCGGTGCGATCGTCGATGCCAATCCGCGCGCCTGCCGCGCGTTCGGCTACTCCTCCGACGAACTGCGGCGACTCGATGTCGGGGCGCTCAGTTCGGGCGCGTCGCCGTACACCCAGGCCGACGCCATGGCGGTGATCGCCCGGGCGGCCGCCGGAGAGCCATTGAGCATCGAGTGGCACAGCCGCCATCGCGACGGCACCCTGCGCTGGGACGAGGTGTTCGTCAAGCGCGTGGCCATCGGCGGCAGCGATCGCATTCTCGCGATCGCCCGCGACATCACCGACCGCAAGCGCGCCGTCGAAGAGCTCGCCCGGCAGCGCGAAGCGCTGCACCAGCGGGAGAAGCTCGCCGCGCTCGGTTCGTTGCTGGCCGGCGTGGCGCACGAACTCAACAACCCACTGTCGGTCGTCGTCGCGCGCGCCGTGCTGCTCGAGGAGCAGGGCGGGGCATCGACGCAAACGGCGGCGCAGAAGATTCGCGCCGCGGCCGAGCGCTGCGCCCGGATCGTCCGCACCTTCCTCGCGATGGCCCGGCGCCAGCAGCCCGAGCGCGCACCGGTGATGATTGCCGACGTCGTGGCCGCGGCCCTGGACATCGCCGGCTATGCGATCCGCAGCAGCGGCATAACGGTGTCGACGCGGCTCGCGGCGGACCTGCCGCTGATCCTGGCCGATGCCGACCAACTCCACCAGGTCCTGCTCAACCTGCTCATCAATTCCCAGCAGGCCCTGGCTGAGCAACCGGTGCCGCGCCGGATCGCGATCGAGGGCTGGCACGACAGCGATCGCCACCAGGTCGTGCTTACCGTCCATGACAACGGACCTGGGGTGGCGCCGGCCCTGCGCAGTCGCGTGTTCGAGCCCTACTTCACCACCAAGGCGGTGGGCACGGGGACCGGTGTCGGGCTGGCGGTCAGCCTCGGCATCGTGGAGGCGCACGGCGGCAGCCTGACGCTCGACAGTCCGGCGGCCGGCGGTGCGCGTTTCACCATCGCCCTTCCGGCCGACGACGCGCCCGGGCGCGAGCTTGAAATGCCGGTCGCCGAACGCGCGCTCGCCGCCGGTGGCGGGTGCACGGTCCTCGTCATCGACGATGAGAACGAAGACCGCGAGACCCTGTGCGAGATCCTGCGCGCTGCCGGGCACCGCGTGACCGCGGTCGGCTCCGCGCGCCGGGCGCTCGCGCGGCTGCAGGTAGAACCCTTCGACGTGATCGTGACGGACATCCGGATGGCTGACCTCGACGGCCGTGATCTCTATCGCGAGATCGTGCGCCGCTGGCCGCAGTGGGCCGAGCGCTGCGTGTTCGTCACCGGTGACAGCCTGGCGCCCGGATTGCGCGAGTTCATGCGCGAAAGTCGGCGCCCCGTCATCGACAAGCCGTTCCTGCCGGCGGAGGTCCGGCGCATCGTCGCCGAGGCAGCGGCCGCTCAGTCGCCGAACCAGCCGAGGATCGAATCGAGGCCGCAGTGATCGATGGCGCGGCCGACCCGGCGACGGACGATCGGCTTGGCCCGCCACGCGACGCCGAGCCCCGCCGCCTCGAGCATCGGCAGGTCGTTCGACCCGTCGCCGCAGACGATCGCCTGCGCCGGCACGAGTCCCAGCGCCGCGCAGCGCTCGACCAGCGTCCGGTGCTTGACCGCGGCATCGACGATCGGGCCCGCGGGGGCCGATGCGACAGAACCCGCCGGTCCCCATGCCGAGCCGGCGAGGCGGCCGGTCAGGCGCCCGTCGACGATCTCGAGCCGGTTGGCCCGGGTCGCGTCGATCCCGAGCACGGTGGCGAGGCGATCGGTGAACCAGGTGAAACCGCCCGAGACCAGCAGTGTCGACAGCCCGGCGGCGCGGGCGGCGGCGAGCAATTCGACGGCCCCGGGGCTGATCCGGACGCGTTCGGCATAGACCTGCTCGAGCACCGTGGCCGGCAGCCCCTCGAGGATGGCCAGCCGGCGCCGCAGGCTTTCGGTGTAGTCGACGATCTCGCCGCGCATCGCCGCCTCGGTGATCGCCGCGACTTCGGCCTTGCGGCCGGCGTAGTGCGCCAGTTCGTCGATGCACTCGACCGTGATCAGGGTCGAATCCATGTCGAACGCGAGCAGCCCGAAATCGGCGAGCCGTCGCCCCGGATCGACGAGATTCGCATCGACCCCGGCCGTGTCGCCGAGCGCGCGGACCTCGTCGAGGGTGAGCGTCGTGTCAGGCCAGCGGGCCAGCGTCGACTCGCGCCGTCCGGGTCCGCGACCGATTCGTTGGGCGAAGGCGGCCACGGCCGCGTCGGCCAGCGCCGGATGCTGGACCACGAGATCGACACCGGGGCGATCGACGCTCGCGCCTGTCATCCGGGTTCACGGCCGGTCATCGACCGACCTCGGCGCGGATTGCCTTTTCGGCCGGGCGGTCGGGCTGCAGCGCCCCGAGGATCTCGCGGACGCGCTGCACGCGCTTTTCGGCATCGGGCTCGGCCACCCGGATCCGCAAGCGGTCCTGGCCGGCGAACATCGTGTCCTTGCGGTTGCGGGCGAACGCCAGGATCCGCTCGGGCGCCGTCAGCGGCTGGGCGCTGAACTGCAACGTGATCTGGTCGGGGCCGGCGTCGACCTTGACCAGGCCGATCGCGCTCGCCAGCAGCCGCAGCCGATGGACGTCGATCAGCCGCGATGCCGGTTCCGGCAGTCGTCCGAAGCGATCGATCAGTTCCTCGCGCAGCAGCGTGAGCTCGTCGCCGTCGCCGCAGTCGGCCAGCCGCTTGTAGAGGATCAGCCGCTCGTGGACGTCGTGACAGTAGCTCTCCGGGAGCAGCGCCGGTGCGTGCAGATTGATCTCCGTGACCGAGGCGAACGGCTGGAAGTCGAGGTCCGGCGTCTCGCCGGCGCGCAGCGATCGCACCGCCCGCTGCAGCATCTCCGAGTAGAGCGTGAAGCCGACCTCTTCGACGGCTCCCGACTGCTCGTCGCCGAGGACCTCGCCGGCGCCGCGGATCTCGAGGTCGTGCATCGAGAGATAGAACCCGGCGCCGAGGTCCTGCATCGACTGGATCGCTTCGAGCCGGCGGGCGGCGTCGCGCGTCATCGCGTCCTCGCCCGGCGTCAGCAGGTAGGCGTAGGCCTGGTGGTGCGAACGGCCGACACGGCCGCGGAGCTGGTGCAGTTGCGCGAGCCCGAAGCGGTCGGCACGCTCGATGACGATGGTGTTGGCCGTCGGCACGTCGATGCCGGTCTCGATGATCGTCGAGCAGAGCAGCACGTTGAAGCGTTGCTGGTGGAAGTCGCGCATCACGGCCTCGAGTTCGCGCTCGGGCATCTGGCCGTGGGCGAGTCGGATCGTGGCCTCGGGAACCAGTTCGGCCAGGCGCGCGGCGCGGTTGTCGATGGTCCGCACCTCGTTGTGCAGCACGTAGGCCTGGCCGCCGCGTTTGATCTCGCGCAGCAGCGCCTCGCGGACGATCCCGGGTCCCTCGGGGGCGACGAAGGTCCGGATCGACAGCCGTCGCTGCGGGGCGGTGGCGATTACCGAGAAGTCGCGGATACCCTCGAGGCTCATCGCCAGCGTGCGCGGGATCGGCGTGGCGGTGAGCGTGAGGACATCGACCTGGGCGCGCAGCGCCTTCAGCGTCTCCTTCTGGCGCACGCCGAACCGGTGCTCCTCGTCGATCACGACCAGGCCGAGTTTCGGGAGCTTGACGTCCTTCGACAGCAGCTTATGGGTCCCGATCACGATGTCGATCTTGCCTTCGCCCAGCGCGGCCACGATCTCGCGCGACTGCGCCGCGCTCCGGAACCGCGACAGCTCGGCGATCCGGATCGGCCAGCCGGCAAAACGGTCGCTGAAGGTCTGGAAATGCTGCTCGGCGAGCAGCGTCGTCGGTGTCAGCACCGCCACCTGGCGTCCGGCCGCCGCCGCGACGAAGGCGGCGCGCAGCGCGACCTCCGTCTTGCCGAAGCCGACATCGCCGCAGACCAGTCGGTCCATCGGCCGGGCGGCGATCATGTCCTGGATCACCGCGTGGATGGCGGCGTTCTGGTCGGCGGTCTCCTCGAACCCGAACCCTTCGGCGAACGCCTCGTAATCGTTGGCGTCGAAGGCGAACGGATGTCCCTGGCGGGCGGCGCGCAGGGCATAGAGCGCGAGCAGCTCGGCAGCGGTGTCGCGGGCCTTGCCGGCGGCGCGCCGGCGCGCCTTGTCCCACTGGCCCGAGCCCAGCGCGTGAAGCGGTGCCTCCTCGCTCGGAGCGCCGCTGTAGCGGCCGATCAGGTGCAGTTGCGAGACCGGGACGTAGAGCGTTGCCGCATCGGCATAGGTCAGCTGCAGGAACTCGGTCTGGCCCTCACCGGTGTCGAGATTGACCAGCCCCTGGTAGCGGCCGATCCCGTGCTGGGCATGGACCACCGGATCGCCAGCAGACAGTTCCGACAGGTCGCGGATCAGCTGGTCGACGCGCGTCGCCTGCTCGCGCGC
>JBEVJQ010000323.1:0-3367 GCA_040510055.1 Burkholderiaceae bacterium
GCGAGCGCCGTTTTCAATCGCTGGTCGGTGCAGCGCAGCCCGTCGATCGCGACGATCAGGTCGCCTGCCGACAGGCCGGCGAGCGCCGCGGCACCGTTGCGGTCGGCCGACGCGATGACGAGCCCGCCGTCGCGGGCAGTGACCCGGGCGCCGATCACCGCGCCGCCGCTGTCGTGCGCCGGCTCCAGGCGCACGCCGAACGGCCGCAGTGTCGCAACCAGCGGCAGCTCGTCGGTGCCGTAGGCCCACGCGGCGATCTCGGCTCGGAGATCGAGCCCCGTCGCCTCGCTGACCACATCGGCAAAGCCATCCTCGGCGAGGCCGTGCCCGGTGGTTTCGCGCGCCGAATAGAAATCGCGGCCCCACCGTTGCCACATCGACCGCATCACGTCGTCGAGCGAGCGCCTCGATCGGGTCCGGGCGCGGATCGTCAGGTCGAGGCAGAGGGCGACCAGTGACCCCTTGAGGTAGTAGCTGACGATGCTGTTCGCGGAGTTCTCGTCCTGGCGGTAATACTTCGTCCAGGCATCGAAGCTCGATTCGGCCGCGCTCTGCACCAGCCGGCCAGGACCCGCGGCGACACGATTGATCGCCCGCTCGACCAGGGTCAGGTAGCCCTTGTCGTCGATCAATCCGGCCCGGCGCAGCATCAGGTCGTCGTAGTAGGAGGTGAACCCCTCGAAGATCCACAGCAGGTCGGTGTGCGTCTCCTGGAGCCACTCGTAGGGGTCGAACACCGCCGGCTTGATCCGCTTCACGTTCCAGGTGTGGAAGTACTCGTGGCTGGCGAGGCCGAGGAAGGTCCGGTAACCATCGGTAGGCGCGACCATTCCCGGGTACGGCAGGTCGTCGCGACCACAGATCAGCGCCGTACTCGAGCGATGCTCGAGGCCGCCGTAGCCATCGGGCGTGGCCATGACGAGGAAGAGGTAGCGCCTCATCGGCGCCCGTCGGCGCGACGGTTCGAACAGCGCGATCTGGCGCGCGCAGACCGGCTTCAAGTCGCGCGCGACCCGGTCGAGATCCGAACCCGGTGCCGCGCTGACGACGATCTCGTGGCGACAGCCGCCGACGTCGAAGCCGGCGACCGCAAAGCGCCCCATCTGGGCCGGGTGGTCGACCAACTCGTCGTAGTCGCCCGCGCGGAACCGTCCGAACGACCAATCGCCGGCGGACCTGGTCCCCGGCTCGCGCGGCAATGTCGTCGCGAGCCGCCAGTCGCGAAACTCCGTCCCTGGGGGGCGCGAGATGTCGACCGACACCGGCTCGCGTTCGCGCCCGTCGACCGCAACGAAGACGCTGGTGCCGTTGAAAAAGCCATGGTCGGAATCGAGGTGCGCGCAGCGCACGGAAAGGTCCCAGGCATAGGCGCGGTAACGGATCGTGATCGACCGCGCCGACTCCGGCAATGGCGCGCAGCGCCAGCGCGCCTTCGACAGTTTGACGATCGGATGAGGGCTGCCACCGACCTCGGCGACGACGGCCTCGAGGTGTCGCGCGAATTCGCGGATCATGTAGCTGCCCGGAATCCAGACCGGCAGGTAGACCTCCTGGCCCCGCGGGTCCGGGCGGTCGATCCGTACCGCGATCTCGAACAGGTGCGCGTGCGGGTCGCTCGGGTGAATCGTGTAGTGAATAGCTTCCATCGATGCTGAGTGGTCGAGAAGGGCGTCGGCGCGGGTCAGACCGAGGGGCGCGATGACGGGAGGTCCGAAGGCAGGTCGACATCCCGGACGATCGCCGGGTCCGTAACGACCACTCGATGGACCGGATGCCGCCGCAGCAGGTCGCGCGCGCCGATGTCGCCAGCGAGGGCAGCCAGTTCGGGAAGCAGCCGCGCCGGAAACCGGACGGGATGTCCGCCACCGGCCGTCGGCGTTGCATCCTGTCCCGGACCGGCGGCGGCCTCGTCGAGCACGGGGACGACGATCGCGTCGTCTGCGGCGGCCGCGCCGGCGATCGCCCGGATCGTCCGCGCCGCCACCCAGGGCATGTCTGCAGGCATGACGAGCACACGATCGTCGGGACCGGCGTCGGCGGCAACGGCACGAGCGCCGGCCGCCAGGCTCAAGCCCATTCCCTCGGTTGCGCCCGTGCCGGTGGCATCGAGTTCGACGACCCGCGCGCCGGTCCGGCGCAGCGCGGCAATCAGTCCTGCCTGGTCCGACCGGCAGACGGCGAAGACGCGATCGCAGCCTTCGACGAGGCTGCGGCAGGCGCGCACCGCCACCGGCTCGCCGGCGATCTCGGCTTCGAGCTTCGACCGTCGTCCGCTCGGGTCGAAGCGCCGTCCCCGCCCCGCGGCGAGCAGGATGCCGAAGACGGTCATCGAGGCCGAAGGGCTGATGCGATACTGGTCACGCAGTGCCTGTCATCCGCGAACGAGAGAATGAAATGTACCAATCGATCATCGTCGAGACCCACGACCGCACCGGACTGATCCGCCTTAACCGGCCAAAACAACTCAATGCCCTCAACGATCAGTTGATGGACGAACTTGGCGATGCCCTGGCCGCGTTCGATCGCGACGACGCGATCGCGGCCATCGTCGTCACCGGTTCGGACAAGGCGTTCGCCGCCGGCGCCGACATCGAGGTGATGAAGAACTTCAGTTTCATGGACGTCTATCGCTCGGACTTCATCGGCCGCAACTGGGAAGCGTTGCGTCGCGTACGCAAGCCGGTGATCGCCGCCGTCAACGGTTTCGCGCTCGGCGGTGGTTGCGAGGTCGCGATGATGTGCGACATCGTCGTCGCCGGCGACACTGCCCGCTTCGGCCAACCGGAGATCAAGATCGGCATCCTCCCGGGGGCGGGGGGCACGCAGCGCTTGCCGAGGGCGATCGGCAAGGCCAAGGCGATGGACATGATCATTACTGGCCGGATGATCGACGCGGCCGAGGCCGAGCGCAGCGGCCTGGTCTCGCGCGTGGTCCCGGCAGCCGAAACCGTGAATACGGCGCTGGCCATCGCCGCCGAGATCGCGGCGCTTCCCGGGCCGGCGGTGATGCTTTGCAAGGAGGCGGTCAACCGCGCGTTCGAGTCGCCGCTGGCCGAGGGCCTGGTATTCGAGCGGCGGGTGTTCCACGCGCTGTTCGGAACCGCCGACCAGCGCGAAGGCATGGCCGCGTTTGCCGAAAAGCGAAAGCCCACGTTCACGGGACGCTGATTGCCGAGGCGACGGGAGGCGCCGGCGCAAAATGTCTCGGAGTCAGGCGCCCGGGCAGGCAGCCTGCCGCAGGGGCTTTCTGCAGGCGCGCGGTGCGGTTGGCTGCCGCGGGCGGCCGGTACGGGCTTGGCTGGTCACAGGCGGCTTACCTGCGCAGGGAGGTGGGCCGGGTGGTCTGTCACGGCCGGCTATCTTGGCG
>JBEVJQ010000324.1:0-6130 GCA_040510055.1 Burkholderiaceae bacterium
GCATTGTCCGCTGGCCGCCGCCTCGAACAGCGGCAGGTTGTCGCGAAGATCATCCGGATGCGCGATGTCCTGCATACGCAGCCGCAGCAGCTCGTCGCGTGGACGCGCGACGATCTCGCAAAAGCGGTCGTTGGCGGCGGTGAAGCGACCGTCCAGGTCGGTCTGCGCGATGCCGGCGGCAGCATGATTCACCACGGCCTGCAACCGTGCCTCGCTGGCGCGCAACGACGCCTCGGCCGCTTCGCGCGAGCGCTCGGCGAGGACCCGCGGCGTCGCATCCGAGGTCACGTTCAGCAGCCCGACGACCACTCCGGCCTCGTCGCGCAGCGGCGAGTACGAGAACGACCACCAGGTCCGCTCCGGATACCCATTGCGGGTCATCAGCAGCGGGTAGTCGTCGAACGAAACCGTCTCGCCTCCGAAGACCCGGTCGACGAGCGGCCAGATCTCGCTCCAGATGTCGGACCAGACCTCGCTGAACCGGCCGCCGATCGCCCGTGGGTGCCGGGCGCCGAGGAAAGGCGCGTAGGCGTCGTTGTAGAGCAACGTGCGCTCCGGCCCCCAGGCGACGCACATCGCATGGCCCGTGGCCAGTATCAGGCCGACGGCGTTCCTGAGGCTCGGCGGCCAGGTCTCGATGGGTCCGAGGGGCGTCGACGCCCAATCGAAGCCACTGATCAAGACCCCGGCCTGCCCACCGCCCTGCAAGAATCCTTTGATCGCCGTTTCCTGGCGATTCGAGTCGGACAGCGTGCTATTGCTCATTCTTCCGTCGACCGGCCGTGGGCGCTGCAGGCCTGGAGGTCACCCGGCAAAGCCGTATGACAGACCCTGGACAGCGACGGCCTGAGGACTGGGGCGGAGTGCTTCATGCGATCTCGGTCCTGCAGGCGCTCAGACTATCATCGACGCCGCGGCCCGCCGTGTCGCCCACGCGACGCCGCCAGGCACCGGTCCTTGGCCGCGGCCCGCGACCGGCCCCGGCAGCGGGGCCCGAGACCCACCCCCGGTAACTCGCGGGCATCAGCGAGAGGTTCCCGAAATGCTCTTCCCGACCACCATCGTCGGCAGCATGCCGCAACCGGACTGGCTGATCGACCGCCAGAAGCTCGCCGGCCGCTTCCCGCCGCGGGTCCGCGCCCGCGAACTGTGGCGCATTTCCGAGCCCTGGCTGCAGGAGGCCTGGGAAGACGCCACGCGGCTCTCGATCAGGACGCAGGAAGACGTGGGGCTCGACATCGTCACCGACGGCGAGATCCGACGCGAAAGCTATTCGAACCGGTTCGCGACCGCGCTCGAGGGCATCGACCTCGACAACCCCGGTACGGCGCTCGATCGCTCCGGCCACCCGAACCCCGTACCCCGGATCAGTGGCAGGATCCGGCGCAAGCATCCAGTCGAGGTCGACGACCTGAGATTCCTCAGGGCGAACACGACGCGCACGGTCAAGATCACTGTCCCCGGCCCATTCACGATGTCGCAGCAGGCGCAGAACGACTTCTACCCAAGCGAAGCCGAGGCGGCGATGGACTACGCCGACGCGGTCAATGCCGAGATCCGCGACCTGTTCGCCGCCGGTGCCGACATCGTCCAGATCGACGAGCCGTACATGCAGGCCCGGCCCGAGCGAGCACGGGAGTACGGGCTGGCGGCGCTGAATCGCGCCCTCGACGGCATCACCGGCACCACCGCCGTCCACATCTGCTTCGGCTACGCGGCGATCATCCATGAACGGCCGAGCGGCTATTCGTTCCTGCCCGAATTGCGCGGGTGCAGCTGCCGCCAGGTGTCGGTAGAGACGGCGCAATCGAAACTCGATTGCAAGGTGCTGGCCGAACTCGACGACAAGCAGCTCATGGTCGGATGCCTGGACCTGTCCGATCCGACAGTCGAGACGCCCGAGATCGTCGCCGACCGGATCCGGCGGGCGCTGCCGCATGTCGCCAAGGAACGCGTGATTCTCGCGCCCGATTGCGGAATGAAGTACCTCCCGCGCGACGTGGCCCGTGGCAAGCTGGAGTCGATGGTGGCCGCCGCGCGGCTGCTGCGCCGGGAGTACGATGCCGTAGCCTGATCGAGGAACCGGCGGGACGTCAACGCAGAAGGACGCCCGTCAAGAGGAAAGAGGAGGCGATGGAACCGAAAGAAGAAGGTTCGTGGCTTCGGCCGTGGCATCGATCGCCGATTCGCCTGCCGGTTCGGCCGTGGGCCCGACTGTCGGGGACCCTGGCCGCCGCCCTGGTGGCGACCGGCGTAGGCGCCGGATGTACCGCCCCGACCGGTGGCGGCATGGCGGCAGCCCCGGCCAACCGCCCGCTTCCGAAGCTGGTCCTGTTCATGGTGGTCGATGGCTTTCCGCAGGAGCAACTGGTCAAGTACTACGACCACTACGGCCCCCGTGGCTTTCGCCTGTTCCTCGACCAGGGTGCCTGGTACAGCAACAACCACTACAGCCACGCCACCACCTACACCGGGGTCGGTCACGCAACGCTGTTGTCGTGCGCCCACCCGTACAAGCATGGCGTGGTCGGCAACGACTGGATCGACAAGAAGACGGGCAAGCGCGTCTATTCGACCGAAGACGTCCGCTACAAGTATCTCGGCGAGGAAACGCCGGAGCACTCGGGGACGTCGCCGTTCAACATCAAGGTCACCACGGTCGGCGACGAGTTGATCTACGCCAACGGCAAGTCCAAGGTGGTGACCATCTCCGGCAAGGACCGCAGTGCGATCGGGCTGGCCGGCCAGTCGGGCACGGCCTACATGCACAGCACGAGCACCGGTCGTTTCATTACGTCCGACTACTACCTGAAGGACTATCCGGACTGGTGGAAGGCGTT
The DNA here is from genome assembly GCA_040510055.1 of Burkholderiaceae bacterium. GTDB lineage: Bacteria > Pseudomonadota > Gammaproteobacteria > Burkholderiales > Burkholderiaceae_E > Lautropia. Next base: position 2,841 of record JBEVJQ010000324.1, read on the forward strand.
CTACGCCTCGAAGCCGCAGGACAACTACTTCGGCAAGCAGTGGACGTTGCTGATGCCCGAGGAAGCGTATGCGCGCTCGGGACCCGACGGCGCGCCCTGGGTCACGAACTACAAGGGTCTGGGGACGAGGTTTCCGCACGCCGTCAGCGGCGGCGCGACCACCGCCGACAAGGCCTACTACGACGCGATGCTGTGGACACCGTACGGCGACAACCTGACGCTCGATTTCGTCAAGGCCGCGATCGCCGGCGAGAACCTGGGCAGCAATCCGGCCAACGTCCCCGACATCCTGGCGATCAGCTGGACCAGCCACGACTACGTCAATCACGTGTTCGGTCCCGAGAGTCGCCAGTCGCAGGACCAGACGGTTCGCCTCGATCGCCTGTTTGCCGAGCTGTTCGACTTTCTCGACCGCAGGATCGGGATGCAGAACGTCGTCGTCACGCTGTCGGCCGATCACGGCTTCATGAACATTCCGGAATACAGCACCAGCCGCAGGCTCGACGCCGGCCGGATCGATCCGGCACAGATGATCGCCGCAGTCAACAACTCGCTCGGCTCGCGGTTCGGCGAGGCGAAGTACGTGACGAACTGGTGGAACCCGACCCTGTACCTCGACTACGGCGTGATCGACCAGCGCAAGCTCGACCGGATCGCCGTGGAAGAGGCTGCGCAGGAGTTCCTGCGGACCTACCCCGGTGTCGAGGCGGTCTACACCCGCACCCAGCTCGAACGCGGCCAGTTGCCCGATACCCGGCTGTCGAAGCAGGTCTACCTCGCCTGGCACCAGCAGATCAGCGGCGACATCGTCGTGATGAACAAGCCCAACTGGTATCTCTTCGCCAGCCCCAAGGGCTATGCTTCGACGCACGGCTCGCCGTGGGCCTATGACACCAACGTGCCGCTGGCGATCTACGGCACCTCCTGGATCAAGCCGGGGAAGTACGGTGATTCGGAAACCGTCGATCTCGCGCGGACGCTGGCCCACGTCCTCAACGTGCGACCACCGAACGGCTGCGAGGGCAAGGTACTGACCGAGGCGCTGCGCTAGCGACGGCCCCGTGGCGACAGGCATCACGACGCGATGAAACCTCTTCATGGATCGCTGGGAGTCGTCGGGCTCGGTCTCGTCGGCCGCGCGCTCGGGGGCCGTGCGCTCGACGCGGGGTTGACCGTCTCCGGTCACGATCCTTCCCCGGCCGCGACCGAGGCAGCCGCCGCGCTTGGCATCGGAACCGTGCCCAGCCTCGGCAGGCTGGTGGGCCGATGTCCGGTGCTGCTGGTCTGCGTCTTCGACGACGGCCAGTTCGCCGCCGTGGTCGACGCGGTCTGCGCCGCACGGAGCGGCGACAGCGTTCCGACCGAACTGCTGATCAACACGGCCACCTGTGGGCCGGCGACGATCGACGGCGCTGCGGCACGCCTCGCCGACTGTGGCATCGCGTTCGTCGAAGCGCCGCTGTCCGGCTCCAGTGCGCAGATCGGCGACGGCAGCGCGCTGGCGCTCGTCGCGGGCACGCCCGCCGCCATCGACCGCTGGCAATCCTGGCTCGACCGGTTGTTCCCCAATCGGGTGGTCGTCGGAACCGCCGGCGCCGGAGCCCGGACCAAGCTGGCCTCGAATCTGATCCTCGGCCTCAATCGGGCCGCGCTTGCCGAAGGGCTGGCGCTGGCCGAGGCGATGGGGCTCGACGGTCACGATTTTCTCGACGTGCTGAGACGCTCGGCCGCGTATTCGCGCGCCGTCGACACTGCCGGCAAGCGAATGATCGAACGCGACTTCCGTCCGCAGTCACGCCTGGCCCAGCATCGCAAGGACCTGGCGTTGATCCTGAACCAGGGAACGGCTGTGGGGCAATCCATGCCGCTGACCGAAGCGCATGCAGCGCTGCTCGACCGGGCAATCGCCCTCGGCCTTGGCGACAGCGACAACGGCGCGGTATTCGCGGTGTTGCGTCACGACCGCTAGCGGCGGAAGACGATGTCTCGGCTGCTGGTGCTGCTGATCGCCTCGTCGGTGGCCATCTGGGTCGCGATCGAGTTCGGCTACAAGGCCTGGCAACTCTTCGGTGCCGGTCGGCCGCTGGTCGCGATGCTGTCGGCCGCGATTGCCGCATTCATGGTCTATCTGCTGCAGGGGTACCTGCGGCTCGCGATCGGGTTCGCCGTCCGGCGTCGATTGCAGGGCGATCCGCGCGCCACCTCCGACCCACGATCAGCGCGGCGGCCGCTGCCTCCAGAAGACGGGGGTCCCGTAGACAAGCCCTGAGAGGTCTCCGGCCGAGTTTGCGTCCATTCGTCGGCACGTCGGGCCGCCGAGGCGATCGGCACGCCGATCACAGTGCCCGCTCGGTACCCGCGTCGAAGAACCGCAGCCCATCCGGATCGATCGCGAGGCGGATCTTCTCGCCGTGTTTGACCCGCACCGTCGGCTCGACGCTGGCGACCATCGGGGCACCGCCGACGTTCAGGTCGAGAATGATCTCCGACCCCAGTTGCTCGGCGACTTCGACGACCGCCTCGAAGCTCATGTCGGCCGGATCGCCGCCGTTGGCCATCCGCAGCCCTTCCGGCCTGATGCCGAGGATCGCGGGCTTGCCGTCTCGCGCCTCGAGCCGGTCGACGAACCGGTCGGGGACCCGGATCCGCATTGCTTCGTTCTGGGCGTGGAGCGCCGTGCCATCGCGTCGAACGGTCACATTGGAGAAATTCATCGCCGGCGAACCGATGAAGCCGGCAACATACTTGCTGGCCGGATGGTTGTAGAGCTCGAGCGGTTCACCGACCTGCTCGATCATGCCGTCCTTCATCACGACCACGCGGTCGCCCAGCGTCATCGCTTCGACCTGATCGTGGGTCACGTAGATCGACGTCGTCGCCAGCCGGTGGTGCAGCTTCTTGATCTCCACCCGCATCTGGACGCGCAGCTTGGCGTCGAGATTGGACAGCGGCTCGTCGAACAGGAACACCTGCGGGTTGCGGACGATCGCCCGGCCCAGGGCGACGCGTTGGCGCTGCCCGCCCGACAACTGCCGCGGCTTGCGCTGCAGATGATCCTTGATGCCGAGGATGTCGGCAGCCGCCGCGACTCGCCGCTCGATCTCCGGTCGCTTGAATTTGCGCATCTTCAGACCGAACGCCATATTGTCGAACACCGACATGTGCGGATAGAGCGCGTAGTTCTGGAACACCATCGCGATGTCGCGGTCCATCGGCGGCAGTTCGTTGACGATGTCCTCGCCAAGCAGGATCTCGCCCGCGCTGATCGATTCGAGCCCGGCGACCATCCG
>JBEVJQ010000325.1:0-12369 GCA_040510055.1 Burkholderiaceae bacterium
CTGACGCGGGGCCGGGACTTCCCTTGATCCGAGCCCGGTCCTCCCCCTGACGCGGGCCCGGTTCTCGCTGCCGACCGCACCGGAATCAGAGAACGGACGTACGGCCTGCCATCGGGCCGCCCGGTGCTGCTTCGGGTGTTGGAGGGAGCCGGCGCCGCTTCGGTGGTTCGGCGCAAACCGGCGCCGCTTGGGGGGTTGGAGGGAACCGGCACTTCTCGCTATCGGAGGGAACCATGACCGTCTCGGCCTTCGCCCCGCAACGGATCTCGACCTGCCTGTGGTTCGACGACCAGGCCGAAGAAGCTGTCAACTCCTACGTCGGGCTCTTTGAGGACTCGCGAATCCTCGACGTGGCGCGGCACGGCGACGCCGGGCCCGGCCCCGAAGGCTCGGTTCTCAGCGTCACCTTCCAGCTCGAGGGGCGCCAGTTCGTCGCCTTGAACGGCGGCCCGAACTTCAAGTCCACCGAGGCGCAATCGATGTACGTCCGGTGTGACGATCAGGCCGAAGTCGACCGGTTGTGGTCGGCGCTGTCCGCCGACGGGGGCACCCCGGGCAATGGCGGCCGGCTCAAGGACCGCTACGGGTTGTCGTGGCAGATCATTCCGAGCGCGCTCGAACGGCTGCTCGCTGATCCCGATCCGGCACGAGCGAAGCGGGCCAAGGCGGCGATGCAGAAGATGGACAAGATCGATATCGCCGCCATCGAGAAGGCCGCCGGCGAGGGTCAGAGCTGAGAGCGCCGGCGACTCTCAGAGGTCGTGCCGCCGGCGGGTCAGTCGTGACGTCGCCGGCCGACGGTCAAGCGGTCGTCAGCGCCGCGTGCCGCGAAGCGTCGGCAACCCGATGCCGGTGGCGTCGAACCCACCGTCGACCGCGAGCGTCTGGCCGTTGACGAACGACGCTTCGGGACTGCAGAGGAACCAGACTCCGGCGGCTATCTCGTCCTCGGTGCCGTAGCGACCGAGCGGGATCGCGTCGTGGTAATCGGCGCGGATCTCGGCCGAATGAACTTCCCGGGCCATCGCGGTGTCGACCGGCCCTGGTGCGATCGCGTTGACCCGGATTCCCACGTTTCCCAGCTCGGCCGCCTGTTGCTTGGTCAGGTGGATCAGGCCGGCCTTGCTCGCGCCGTAGGCGACGCGCAGCGTGCTCGCCCGCAGCGCCGAGATCGACGCGATGTTGACGATGCTGCCGCCGCCGGTCCGTAGCATGATCGGGGCGCATGCCTGGCTGCAGAGAAACGGGCCGGTCAGGTTGACGGCGATTACCCGCTCCCATTCCTCGGCCGTTGTTTCGAGCATCGGCTTGAAGATCGCAATCCCGGCGTTGTTGACCAGGGCGTCGATCCGACCGAACTGCTGATCGACCTGCGAGATCGCCGAGCCGATGAGGGCGGAATCGGCGACGTCGGCGACGAGACAGAGGAGGCGATCCTCGGCGACCAGCGGCGACGCTTGCTCAGCGTCCGCTCGATCGGCGATCAGCTCGCGCCGGGTCCGCTCGAGCGTGTCGCCATCGATGTCGATCCGGGCTACGCGCCAGTTCTCGCGGAGGAAGCGGCGGGCGATGGCGAGCCCGATGCCCCGGGCCGCACCGGTGACCACCGCAACCGGTGCCGTCGAGGCGCCGGCCGCCTCGGCCACGGCCGCCGAGGTGGCCGCTGCTGTGTCGATGACGGCCGCCGCCTCGGTCGCGGCATCTGCTTCGACGGTCGTGGCCGAAGCCGTAGTCTTGTCGTCACCCACGACTTCATCCCTCAACCGCCCGCGAAGGACCTCGCCCTGCGTCGCAGACCCAGGTCGTATCCCGGCGGATTCTTCTGTCGGCCGATGCATCTCCTCGACGGGTGCATCCCCGTGACGGGCTCTTCTCGCCTACGGGCCCTTCTCGCCCTACGGGTTCTTCAGCCCTACGGGTTCTTCTCGCCCTACGGGTTCTTGTCTATAGTACGCGTACGTTGCAAGCTCGCTGCACCGGACCGTGATCGCCGGGCACCTGGGTCCATGAACCATCGCGACACGAAAAGGCGAAAAGAATGAGAAGAATGAGAAGAATGAGAAGGCTTGGTTCGGTTTGCGCCGGCGCCGCGCTGGCGCTGGCGGTGGCGACCCCACCGGCGGCAGCCCAGAGCGAAGCGGTCAAGGATATCCGTCTGTATGCGTTCAGCTCGGGCGCGCTCACGCTGGGTAAGGGAGCGTTGCTCAACCTTGCGCCGATGGATCCACCGATCACGGTGCCGGTCGGCTTCTTCCTGATCCGGCACCCGAAGGGCAACGTGCTATTCGACACCGGCAACAACGACAAGCTGATCAACGACCGGAGTTGGTGGAACAAGGCCCAGCAGGCGATGATGCCGGCGATGACGCCGGAGGTCGCGATCGACGCCCAGTTGAAGCGGGTCGGACTGGTGCCGGACGACATCGCCTACGTGGTCTGCAGCCACCTGCACCTTGACCACGGCGGCAATGTCGGCAAGTTCCCGAACTCGACCATCGTCGTGCAGAAGACCGAGGCACAGAACGCGATGTGGCCGGAACCCGGCACCGGCCCGTCGTACGTCGTCGGCGACGTACTGCCGTTGCGCGGTGCCAGTACGACCAGCGCCAACGCCCAGAAGATGCTGCAGCTCGAGGGTGACCTCGACCTGTTCGGTGATGGCTCGATCACGATCAAGCGCTGGGTCGCGCATACGCCCGGCAGCCAGATGATGGTCGTCAAGCTGAAGAACCAGGGGGTGACGATCCTGACCGGCGACAACGTCTACTTCCGCGAGAATGTCGAGACCAACACGCCGCCCAACATCAACCTCGCCTACTTCCCGTCCGGTTTCTTCACGGCGTTCGAATGGATCCGGATGATGATGGCCACGCAGAAGGCGGACTTCTTCACCGCGCACGATCCCGACGCCTTCAAGGCGATGAAGAAGGCGCCAGAGTTCTACGATTGACGAGCCCGTGGGCCGCAGGCGAAGGAGCGCTGGCACCGCTGGTCGCCGCGCGTGACCTGAGCAAACGCTGGGGCTCGCATCGCGCCGTCGATGGCGTCAGCCTCGAGGTCTTCGACCGCGAGGTGATGGGCCTGCTCGGGCCCAATGGCTCGGGCAAAAGCACGATCCTGCGGATCCTGGCCGGCTATCTGAGGCCGAGCGCCGGCTCGGCGTCGATCGCGGGCCATGACGTCGTGCACGATAGCCTGCAGGCGCGGCGGCTGATCGGCTACGTCCCGGAGGACGTGCCGCTGTACCCGCAGATGCGCGTGGCCGAGTTTCTCGTGTTCATGGCGCGGCTGCGCGGCCTGGCTGGATCGGCGCTCGACCAGGCCCTCGACGCGGCCATCACGCGGCTGTCGCTGCAGACCGTGGCGCGAACGCTGATCGGGCGACTGTCGCGCGGCTATCGCCAGCGCGTGGGGATAGCCCAGGCGCTCGTGGGCAGCCCCCGCCTGCTGCTACTCGACGAACCGACCAACGGGCTCGATCCACGTCAGATCATCGAGTTGCGCGAATTGATCGGCCGGTTGTCCAATGACGTCGCGATCCTGGTCAGCTCGCACGTTCTGGGCGAGATCGAGCGGGTTGCCGACCGCGTCGCGATCCTCTTGCACGGGCGGCTGCTGGGCGTGACTCCGATTGAGGCGATCCCGCCCGGTGGACTCGAGCAGCATTTCCTCGCGCTCACCGATCCGTCGTCGACGCGGGCCTGAGCGCAGTGGCCCCGTTCCTCGCCCTGCTCGGCAAGGAATTGCGTTCGCTGTTCCATTCGCCGATCGCCTACGCGTTGATCGCCGTCTTCCTGTTCCTGATGGGCTACTCGTTCACGATGACGCTGTTCGGTAGCCGGAATGCGACGCTCGTCCACATCTTCTTCCAGGCTGCCGCCCTGCTGCTGCTGCTCGTGCCGATCGTCACGATGCGCGCGTTCGCCGAGGAGCGGCGCAATGGAACGCTGGAGTTGCTGCTGACCGCTCCGGTGCGCGAAGGCCATCTCGTGCTCGCCAAGTTTGCCGCCAGCCTCGCCGTGGTCCTCGCGATGGTTGCGCTGACGGCAAGCTATGCTGTGGTGCTTGCTTTGGTTGGCGCTCCCGATTGGGGTCCGATCTACAGCGGCTATATCGGGCTGGGGTTGCTGGCCGCTGTGCTGGTCGCCTTCGGCATCCTCTTCTCGGCGTTGACGGCCAACCAGGTCGTCGCCGCTGTTCTCACGATCGGGCTGTCGTTTCTGCTCTGGATGCTCGATTCGCTGGCGCAGTTGCTGCCGGCGACGCTCGAACGAGTGCTGATCAGCCTGTCGCTGCTGGCCCGCTTCACTCCATTCGCAACGGGCGCGATGTACCTGTCGGACCTCGGATTCTTCGTCAGCGTCACGGCGCTGGCGTTGTTCCTCGCGGTGCGCGCGCTGGCACGACGATGACCGCAACCGGTCACGGAGCCATCGGCGCGGCAGCGATCGCCTGGTTCGTCGGCTGGCTGGTCGCTCTCGCCGTCCTGCTCGCAGCCGGTGCGCGGCTGCCGTTGCAGGCCCCGGGGCAAGGCGTCCGGTCGGCGATGATCGAGCGGCTGCGCGGCGCCGCGTGGCAGGTACTGGTCGTCGTCACGGCGCTGGCGACCGCCATCCTGGCCAACATCGCACTGGTCCTGCACGACGCCCAGATCGACCTCACGCGCGAAAAGACATTCACGCCTTCGGCGCGGGCGCTGGCCGTCGTCGACGGCCTCGTTCGGCCCCTGACGCTGACCTATTTCATCCGTGGCCAGGACCCAAGCGCACAGCGGATGCGCACTGTCCTCGTCGCCATGGCGCGACGCAACCCGCTGCTCACGGTGCGCGTCATCGATCCCGACCGCGACCCGGCGCAGGCGCGAGCGGCCGGCTTGCGCGCCGCCAACGCCGCCGTGCTCGAGGCCGACGGCCGCCGGTTGCAGATCGAGACCACCGACGAGAACCAGCTCGCGATCGGTATCCAGCGCGTCTTGCGCCGCGAGGTCGTCAGCATCTGCTTCGTCGAGGGTCATGACGAGCTGCCGATGCACAACGAAGAATTCCACACCCACGTCGACGGTGTTGCCGGACACAGTCACGACGATGCCGCGTCGGCGATAGTGCAGACGACGGGGCACGGCATCGGTCGGCTGCGCCGCGCACTCGAGGCCCAGGGTTACGAGACGCAACGCATCGTGCTCGTGACCGTCCCGCGGATCCCGTCGGCCTGCCGTGTCGCCGTGCTCGCCAGTCCGCGCACCGGCCTGCTGCCGGCCGAAGTCGACGCCATCGGGCGCTGGCTCGAGGGCGGCGGCTCGCTACTGGCGATGATCGATCTCGGCTACGCCCCGACAGTCGAACTGCGGCGGCTGCTTGGCGGGCTCGGCGTCGCGCTGCCCCAGCAGGTGGTCATCGACCCGCTGAGCCATTACGCCACCGATGCCGCGATGGTCGCGGTGACGGCCTATGAGCCCTCACCGATCACGCGCAACCTGTCGATGACCTTCTTTCCCGGCGCGCGGCCGCTCCGGTTGCTCCCCGCCGGGCCGGGTCTGACCGTCGTGCCGCTGGTGCGCAGCAGCCGCGACAGCTACGTCCGCGCCGTCGAAGGAACGGATGCGGCATTGCCCGAAGGTGAGGGCGATGGCAACGGCCAGGAATCGGCACCGCGATCCGCGGCTGACGCGGCGCCTGCCGTGCTGGCCGATGCGCCCGCGTCCCGGTTGCTGGCCGTCAGCGTCGAGCGCCCGGCCACCGCGGGCGGCGACGGCCCCGGCTTTCGCGCCGTCGTCGTCGGTGACGGCGATTTCGCGAGCAACTCGTTCCTACCCTACCTCGCCAACAGCGACCTGGCTCTGGCCATGGTCCGCTGGCTCGCCCGTGAGGAGCGGGTAGCCGTGGTTCCGACCCGGATCCCGGTCCCGCCCATGATCGCGCTGACCCAGGGGCAGATGAAGACCATCTTCGTTGCTGTCGAGATGGCGTTGCCGCTGGCGGTCGTCCTGCTCGGGGGGTTCGTCTGGTGGCGTCGGCGCTGAACCCGCGACCGCGAGTCCGCGGTCGCGCGGCCACGGCGGCGTGGTGGTTCGCTGCGCTGGCCGCGATCGGCTACCTGGTCACGATGGTCGTTTCAGGGGCGCTGCCCCGTCAGCGTCAACTTGTCCGGTTCGAGGCCAATGGCTTGATGCGCACCGCGCCGGAGGCGGTGACGCGCGTCGACCTCGAGCGCCGTGGTCGCCAGGTGACGCTCGTGCGCGGCAGCGATGGTCGCTGGCAGGCGCTCCCTGCTAGCGCCCCGGCAACCGCACCGGAGGCCGGCGCGCAAGCACAGGCCGCGGCCGGAGCACACGGGGCCGGAGCGGCCGCAGCCGGAGCAGAGGGGGGCGCAACCGCGCCGCAAGCCGGGCCGCGGGCCGATGGGACCGAAACGGTGTCCGACGCCGTCGCCGTGAAGCTCACCATGGCGGTCCAGCTCATGCACACGGCAGCGCCGATTCGTCGGCTGGAAGGGGCAACCCTGACTTCGAACTCGACGGCTCAATTCGGCCTCGCCGACGGCAGCCTGGCGATTCGACTGTGGACCGCGCCATCGACTTCGACACCACTGCTCGCGGTGCGATTCGGCGCACACAATCCCGAAGACACGGCGCAATACATGGCGCTCGACGGTCGCGACGGCCTCTACCTGATGTCCCGATTCGTCGGTGCCGAATGGAATGCCGTGGCAACCAGCGTGCTACCGCCGTGACGAGGCCGAGTTTGCCGGTCGCGCGCGCCCGTTCCGACCGCCGCTGCGGCGTGGCCCGGGCGCGGGCGGTCACCTGCTGGTTCGCCGTGCTGTCCGTCGTTCTCGCCGTGCCTGGCCGGCCCTCGGCACACGACGGCCCGCAGACCGCGTTCGCCACTCTCGCCATCGATGCCACCCCCGTCACGGCTCCCGTCACGGCTCCCGTCACGGCACCAGTCACGGCACCAGTCACGGCACCGGTCACGGCACCGGTCACGGCACCCGGCGCCGGCCCGTCGCCGAGCACTATCTCGACCCACACTGACGGCCGGGGACGCGTGCACTATGCACTGAGCTTGCCGCCGCTCGCGCCGGCCATCGCGCCCGCCGCCCGCGCCACCGTTCCCGGTGCGGCAATGCCCGAACCGATGGCACTGGCCGCGACTGTTGCCGCACGGGTGCGGATCACGAGCGCAGGCACCGCCTGTCAGGTCGTCGAGATGCATGTGCGGCCGCCGGCGCCGCCGCGCACCGCGACCACCGTCGAACTCGCCTACGAATGTCCTCGGCTCGGCGCGACGCTGCACCTCCGCGACGACCTGTTCGACCTCACGGGTCGCGACCAGCACACCCTTGTGCGCTTCGACGGCGAGGACGGTCCGCGACAGGTGATGCTCGACAGCACGTCGCGCGAGGCGGCCTTCGCGACCGGCCGCCCCGACCCCTCGATCCGCGCTGATTCGGTGACATCAGAGGGGCTCGGGATCACCGGCTTTCTCGGCCTCGGGGTCGAACACATCCTCGTCGGCTGGGACCATCTGCTTTTCCTGCTCGTGCTGATCCTGCCCGGCGTGCGCGTCGGCGAGCTGGTGCGTACGGTAACGGCGTTCACGATTGCCCACAGCATCACGCTGGGCCTGTCGGCGACCGGACACCTGACCGTTCCAGTCGCGCCGGTCGAGGCGCTGATTGCGTTGTCGATCGCCTGGGTCGCGGCGCAGAACCTGACGGCGAGCCCGGGCACGACGCGCCGCTGGGTGCTGGCTTTCGTCTTCGGCCTGGTCCATGGCTTCGGCTTTTCCACTGTGTTGCGTGAGATCGGGCTGCCGACCGACGCACGATTGCTGGCGCTGTTGAACTTCAACCTCGGCGTGGAAGTCGGACAGCTGCTGGTCGTCCTGGCCCTGCTGCCGCCGCTTCGATGGCTGCGTTCACAGTCGCCCGGTGGGGCCTTGGTGCAGGGACTGTCGGGGATCGTTCTCGTTTGCGGATCGCTGCTGTTCGTCGCCCGGCTCGCCTGGCCCGACGGCGGCTGAGCCGGCGTCCACGAGGGCTCGGATCGATCAACACCTGGCCCCCGGCTCGTGCCCGCGCATCCTCGGGCAGCGCGAACTTCCTCCGCGATGGCGATGCTTGCGGCGACCGCTTTGTGTTGGAATCATGGACTACCGTCCGTCAGGAGGCGCCAAGATGTCCGCGGTTGCGATTCTGAACGAGCCCAGGTTGACGCTGACGGGCACCCCGGGGGTCCGGTCCCCAGCGCTGGAGGCGGCCGATCTGCCCGGTCCCGGCGGGGGGAACATCCTGTTCGGCCATTCGAGGCAGATCGAGCCACAGGCCCTGCACCGGACCATCGAAGGCTGGATCGAGCGCTACGGCCCGTTCATCCAGTTTCGCCTCGGGCGGCAGACGGTGGTTGCAATCGCCGACAGCCCGCTGATTGCCGCGATCCTCAAGGAGCGTCCCGACGTCTTCGGACGTGGCCGCCGGCTCAGCGGGATCATCGATGAAACCGGTCCGGTCGGGCTGTTCACCGCCGAAGGCGAGCAGTGGCGTCGGCAGCGCAAGCTGGTGATGAAGGCATTCCGCCCCGATGCGATCCAGCGCTTCCATCCGTTGATCGCAACGGTCGCCTCCCGCCTGGCCCGCAAGTGGGAGCAGGCGGCCGACAGCGGGACGGTGGTCGACGTTGCCAACAACCTCAAGCATTTCACCGTCGATGTCGCGACCGCGCTGGCGCTCGGCGAAGACATCAACACGCTCGAACATCCCGAGAACCCGTTGCAGGCCGACATCGACTACTGGTTCGGCCTGATGGGGCGACGCCTCGTGGCCCCGGTGCCGTACTGGCGCTGGTTGGGTCTCGGATCCGATCGGCGGCTCCGTGGCTTCCAGGAGCGCCGCGACGCGCTGATCCGCCGCGTCATCGCGGCGACGCGCGAACGCTTCGTTGCCGAGCCAAGCCGGGCCGCACACCCGCACAACGTGCTCGAGGCGCTGGTCGCGGCGCGCGATGCCACGGGCTCCGAGTTCACCGATGACGACGTCGCCGGCAACATCATGACGATGCTGCTGGCTGGCGAGGACACGGTCTCGAACGCGATTTCGTGGCTGCTGCTCGACTTCGCGACGCGGCCCGGCCTGGTTCCGGCGCTGCGCGCCGAGCTGGCGGATGTCTTCGGCCCCGACGATCCGCTGCAGGCGATCGACCGGCTCGACGAGCTGAGGCTGCTGGAAGCCTGCACGCTGGAATCGATGCGACTGCGCCCGGTCGCTCCGATGATCGGCGTCACCGCCAAACGGGACGTCGACGTCGCCGGGCTGCAGGTCCAGGCGGGTCAGGTGGTGCTGCTGGCCTGCCGCGCCGCTGCCCGGCGCAGCGGCGTGTTCCCGCGTTTCGATGCGTTCGAGCTGGAGCGCTGGCAGCCGCCGTCGGACCCCGCCGCGCCCGATCCGCGGCGCGCGGCCCTGCCGTTCGGCTCGGGGCCGCGGCTCTGCCCCGGTCGCCACCTGGCGATGATCGAGATCAAGGCGGTCGCGGCCACGGCGCTGCAGCGGTTCGAGTTCGTGCTCGACGGTGACGAAGCTGCATGCCGCGAGAAGATGACGTTCACGGTCGGGCCGCGCCGCCTGGCCATGCGGTTCGCGCGCCGGGAACGCGGGCCGCGAGAGGAGACCCCCGATGCCGCTACTGCTCGACGATGACGAGCGGGCCCAGCTCGTCTGGCCCGAGACGCTGCCCGACGACCTCGACTGTGGTTCGCCGATTCCTACGCGGCCGATGTCGAGTGACGAGTTCATGCCCGGGGCGCGCAGCGTGCGCCAGCGCGAACTGGAAGCGCGGATCCGCGACTACGGCGAGACCTTCGCCCGCCACCAGGGCCTGACCCGCCGCCGCTTCTTCCAGACCGCTTCGGGAATGGCAGCGGCGTTCCTGGCGATGAATGACACCTTCGGTCCGCTGTTCGGAGTCACCCGGGCCGAGGCGGCGACGCCGGAGCAGGCCGACGCCCGCGCCAAGGCGTTGTCGGGTCAGTTCGTGATGGATATGCACACGCATTTCCTGCACGACCAGACCCGGCTCGAGGGCTTCGTGCGGTCGCGCGAGGCAGTGGGACGCGCCGGCTGGAATCCGGCGCTGGCGGGCAAGGAGCAGTCGCTCGAGGACCTGAAGTTCGCCAACTACTTCAAGGAGGTGTTCCTCGACTCGGACACCAAGATGGCGCTGATCAGCGGGTCGGCCTCGTACGAGCCGATCGACTGGTTCCTGTCGAACACCCAGAAGCGCGATGCCCGGGCCCGGATCAACGGGATGACCGGCGGCTCGAAGCGCGCGTTCTCGCACCTGATCTTCACGCCCGGGAAGCCTGGCGCGCTAGAGCGGTTCGAGCAGGAACTGGCCGAACTGAAACCTGATTCGATCAAGGGTTACACGATCGGCGACAATACCAACAAGCCGATGTCGAAGTGGCCGTGGCGGATGGACGACGAGCAGCTGGCCTATCCGTACTACGAACGGGCGCAAAAGGCCGGCATTCGCAGCATCTGCGTTCACAAGGGGCTGTTTCCGCCGCACACCGAGCGCCGGTATCCGCACCTGCTGGGCTACAGTCACGTCGCCGACGTCGCCCAGGCCGCGAAGGACTGGCCACAGCTGAATTTCATCATCTACCACTCGGCCTATCGCCATGCGGCCGGCGGTCGGACCGAGGAAGCCTGGGCCCAGGTCGAGCGCACCGGCCGCGTCGAATGGGTCAACGACCTGGCCGACATTCCGCAGGCCCACGGCGTGACCAATGTCTATGGCGATCTCGGCCAGATCTTCGCGCAGAGCACGATGGCCGACCCGCGGCTCGCCGCCTTCATGCTCGGCTCGTTGATCAAGGGGCTGGGCGCCGAGCGCGTCGTCTGGGGAACGGACGCGATCTGGACCGGCTCGCCGCAGTGGCAGATCGAGGCGCTGCGGCGCCTCGAAATCCCCGAAGCGATGCAGCAACGCCATGGCTTCACGCCGCTCGGCGATGCCGACGGGCCGGTCAAGCGCGCGATCTTCGGCGAGAACAACGCCCGCCTCTACGAGATCACGCCGGCGCAGCGTGCGGCGCTGGCCGGCGATCGGTTTGCCGTCGCGCGCGCCGCCTACGAGGCCGAAGGACCGTCGCGATCCAATCGGACCTGGGGCTACGTGCGGCGCGTCGGCTGAGGCGGTCTCCGAGTCAGACGACGGTGAGCTTGACGTCGACGTTGCCGCGGGTAGCGTTCGAATAGGGGCAGACTTCGTGGGCGTCGGCCACGAGCTTCTCTGCCGCCGCGCGCTCCATGCCGGGCACGCTGATCGCCATGTCGACCGCGATGCCGAAGGCTCCCTCCTTTCCGGTCAACGGCCCGATGCTGACGTCCGATTTGATCGACAGTTCATTCGGCAGAGACAGCTTCTGCTTGGCGGCGACCGCTTTCATCGCGCCGATGAAGCAGGCGGAGTAGCCGGCGGCGAACAGTTGCTCCGGATTGGTCCCCGAGCCGCCGCTACCACCCAACCCCTTCGGAGTCGAAAGCTCGAGTTTGATCGCCCCGTCCGAGGATTCGGTCTTCCCGGTCCGTCCGCCGGTCGAAGTTGCTTGCGCCGTGTAGAGTGCTTTGTCAATCGCCATCCAGTGTCTCCTAGCAGGGGTGCGGTGCCCGAAGCGGGATGCTCTCGAACGCCTCGGGTCCTTGGCGACGCTACCACAGGGACCGGCAGCGCGGCGGCCCAGTGACCACGACGGCGGCGAGTCCATTGGACCGTCGTCCCGGTTCGCCGGTCGTCTCGGCCGCGTTGCGCCGTTCTCGGCCGATCGCCTCCACCGGAATTGCATCCAAGAACGCGCCGCACCGCTAGATACCGGGAAGGGTAGCAATCGGCACCTCCAGGTCGCCAGCGTCGTCGCGGGCGGAACGAACCAGGACAGCGCATGCGGGCCACTCGCTCGTCACTCATCCGCCCCGGCACGCAGCCACCGGGGAGACTGTTGCCGCCCGGCCTCGGGCAGGGTCCGGAGTCGCCGATGACGGACGCGCAGCAACCGCGGACGGCAACCTGGCAACGGGTCGGTGTCGCGCTCTGGATCGTCTGCCTCGTGCTGCTCTGGAGTGGAGCGCTTCAAGGCCCGTGACCGCTCCGGCCCGTGACCGTACTACGGCCCACGATCGCTCTTCGGCCCATGACCGCTTCGGCCCTGACCGCGTTCGCGTCTCGTGACCGTCATCCACCCATGACCGCACTCCGGCCTGACGTTCCGCGGCCCCTGCCGCTCAGATGTCGACCTTGCCGACCGAGACGATGGGCCCGGTCGGCGCGCCCGACGGCGATCCGCCGGCGGGCTCGAGGCTGACGGCGAACGC
>JBEVJQ010000326.1:0-4190 GCA_040510055.1 Burkholderiaceae bacterium
TCGAGCACTGCGGCAAAGGGATCGAGCACCGCGAAGAAGGGGTCGAGCACCGCGGCGAAGGGGGCGAGCACCAAGAAGGAATCGACCGCCGCGAACAAAGGGTCCAGCGCCGCGAAGAAAGGGGCTCGATCGAACACCGGGGGCAAGCGCTGATGGCCCGCATCTCCCGCAAGGCCTACGCCGAACAATACGGCCCGACGGTCGGCGATCGGGTGCGGCTCGCCGACACCGACCTGTTCGCCGAGGTCGAGTCCGACTTCACCGTCTACGGGGAGGAGGTCAAGTTCGGGGGCGGCAAGGTGATCCGCGACGGCATGGGGCAGGGCCAGTTGCCGGCGAAGCAAGTCGCCGACACCGTGATCACCAATGCCTTGATCCTCGATGCCGTCACCGGAATCGTCAAGGCCGATATCGGGCTGAAGGACGGAAGGATCTGGCGGATCGGCAAGGCCGGCAACGGTGACATTCAACCCGCCGTCACGATTCCGATCGGCGCCGCGACCGAGATCATCGCCGGCGAGGGGATGATCGTCACTGCCGGCGGGATCGATTCGCACATCCACTTCATCTGCCCCCAGCAGATCGACGAGGCGATCTCGTCGGGGATCACGACGATGCTGGGCGGCGGCACGGGGCCGGCCACGGGAACCAATGCGACCACGGTGACGCCAGGCCCGTGGCATCTCGAACAGATGCTGGTCGCCGTCGAGTCGTTTCCGATCAACATCGGCCTGCTGGGCAAGGGCAACGTCTCGTTGCCTGGCCCGATCGCCGAGCAGATCGAGGCCGGCGCGATCGGCCTGAAGCTGCACGAAGACTGGGGGACGACGCCGGCTGCGATCGACAACTGCCTGTCGGTGGCCGACAGGTACGACGTCCAGGTGGCGATCCACACCGACACCCTGAACGAGTCGGGCTTCGTCGAGAGCACGATCGCCGCCTTCAAGGGCAGGACCATCCACACCTATCACACCGAGGGCGCCGGCGGTGGCCACGCGCCCGACATCCTCAAGGTCGTGGGGCTTCCCAACGTGCTGCCGTCGTCGACCAACCCGACGCGTCCGTACACGGTCAACACGCTCGACGAGCACCTGGACATGCTGATGGTCTGCCATCACCTCGATGCCGGGATCGCCGAGGACCTGGCGTTCGCCGAGAGCCGGATCCGGCGCGAAACCATCGCGGCCGAGGATATCCTGCACGACCTCGGTGCGATTTCGATGATGTCATCCGACAGCCAGGCGATGGGTCGGCCAGGCGAGGTCATCATCCGGACCTGGCAGACCGCGCACAAGATGAAGCAGCAGCGCGGTCCGCTCGACGGCGACACCGCGGGCAAAGACAACGCCCGGATCAAGCGCTACCTGGCCAAGTACACGATCAACCCGGCGATCACGCACGGCATCGCCGACCACGTCGGCTCGATCGAGACCGGCAAGTGGGCCGACCTCGTTCTCTGGCGACCGGCGTTCTTCGGCGTCAAGCCGTCGTTGGTGATCAAGGGTGGCAGCATCGCCGGGGCGCTGATGGGCGATCCGAATGCGTCGATCCCGACGCCGCAGCCGGTCCACTACCGGCCGATGTTCGCCTCGTTCGGCCGCGGGCTCGATGCCTCGTGCCTGACGTTCGTCTCGAAGGCCGCGATCAAGGCCGGGATCGGCCGCCGCTATCGGTTGCAGCGGCGACTCGCGCCGGTCACGGGTGTGCGTCGGATCGGCAAGCGCAACATGCTGCACAACTCGCTCGCTCCCGAGATGGCGATCGACCCGGAGACCTACGAGGTCCGCGCCGACGGCGAACTGCTGACCTGCGAACCGGCCAAGGTGCTGCCGATGGCACAGCGCTACTTCCTGTTCTGACGATGAAGGCGACCGCGTTCTGATGGTCGAGGTGTGATGTTGTCGACGAGGCGTCTCTGATGTTGCCGAGAGCAACCGCCCTGGCCGACAGCGCGGCGCCCGTGACCGACGTCGTCGAACTGCGCTTCGACCAACGCGAGCGGTCGCGTTTGCGGGCACGACTAGCGAGCGGCGAAGAGATCGGAATCGACCTGCCGGTCGGCACCGTCCTCCACCATGGCAGCCGACTCGAGCTCGACGGCGGGCGCGTCGTGGCGGTCGAAGCGGCGATCGAGTCGCTGCTCGAGATCACCGCCGATGACGGGGCCGGCCTCGCCCGGATCGCCTACCACGTCGGCAACCGTCACGTGCCGATCGAGATCGCCGGCGATCGGTTGCGGATCCTGCCGGACCACGTCCTGCGCGCGATGGTCGAGGGGTTGGGGGGACGCATCCGCGAGGTGGCCGAGCGATTCCACCCCGAGGCCGGCGCCTATGGCCACGGCCACGTCCATGGCCACCACCGTCATGACGACGAAGGACACGGCGGGCGGATTCACACGATCGACCCCGCGTCGGTGCGCCGGCCGTGACCGCCCGTGACGATCGGCTGGCGGGCGGCGACGACGGCGCCGGGCTGATGCTGGCGCGCGTGCTGCAGCTCGCCTCGCCGGCGCTGCCGATCGGGGCTTACAGCTATTCCAGCGGGCTCGAATCGGCGCTCGACGCCGGCCTGGTCCACGACGACGAATCAGCGTTCGAATGGGTCGCCGATGCGATCGTGCTGGTCCAGGGCCGGTTCGAGGCTCCGGTGGTCGCGGCCGCGACCGCCCTGGTCACGGCCGCGGCTGCAGCGCCGGCGGCTGCCGCAGCGCCGGACGCGGCAGCACCGGCCGCGACTGCAGCGCCGGACGCGGCGCTTTCGCCTTCTTCGACTCCGAACGAGGCCGGCGGCCTGTCGCTTGCCCAGCTCGACGACTGGGTGCGGGCCGGTCGCGAGACGGCCGAACTGCGGCTGGAGAGCGAACAGATGGGCTACTCGCTGCGCCAGTGGCTCGACCATGTGCCGGGCAGCGGCGGCGCCGCCGACGGCGCGGCGATCGGCAGGGCGATGGGCGACGGGGCGGCGGTCGGCGGGGCGCGGCTGGACGGGTCGAGGGTCGACGGATCGACGGTCGACGGGACGAGGGTCGACGGGACGAGGGTCGACGCGCTAGCTACCCCACCGGCGGGCGCGAACGCGGCCGTCGTCTTCGGCGTCGCCGCCGCCCGCCTTCGGTTGTCACCCGAGACTGCTGCTGCGGCCTGGCTCTGGGGTTTCGCCGAGAACCAGGTGATGGTGCTGATCAAGGCCATGCCGATCGGGCAGATTGGCGGCCAGCGATTGCTGTGGCGGCTCGGCCCCGTCGTCGCCGCGACCGCCTCAGCGGCCGCGCGCCGTCCGGAACAGCAATGGTCCAACGCGGCACCGGGGCTCGCGATCGCTTCGATGCGACACGAGCGCCAGTATTCGCGACTGTTCCGTTCCTAGTGGGCTGTCGCACGAGTACGTGGATCAAGACCGGCCACTGCGGGGCTGGGACAGCGCCGAGTCCCCGACCAACGAGACCGGTGATATCACCAGCGAAGGAACGACGATGAAATCAGCGAGTCACGGCCCGTTGCGGGTCGGCATTGGCGGACCGGTCGGCTCGGGCAAGACGGCACTCATGCTCGCCCTCTGCAGGCGACTGCGTGATCGCTACGAGCTTGCTGCCGTCACCAACGACATCTACACCCGCGAGGATGCCGAATTCCTCGTTCGCCACGAGGCACTTGCCGCCGACCGCATCCTCGGGGTCGAGACCGGCGGCTGTCCGCACACGGCGATTCGCGAGGACGCCTCGATCAACCTCGAGGCCGTCAGCCGGCTGCAGCAGGCCCATCCGGGGCTCGAACTGGTGTTCGTCGAATCGGGCGGCGACAACCTCGCCGCGACGTTCTCGCCCGAATTGTCGGACCTGACGATCTACGTGATCGACGTCGCCGCCGGCGACAAGATCCCGCGCAAGGGCGGGCCGGGCATCACCCGCAGCGACCTGCTGGTGATCAACAAGATCGACCTCGCACCGCACGTGGGCGCGTCGCTCGAGACGATGGATCGGGACGCGAAGCGGATGCGTGGCGAGCGGCCGTTCCTGTTCACTAACCTGAAGACGGGACAGGGCGTCGACGAGATCATCGCCTTCATCGAGCACCGGGGCCTGCTGGCCTGAGACTGGCAAACGTCGAGTCTCGCCGACGCCAGCTCCATTCGCACGGCCCAGCCCAGCACTAGCCCAGCACTAGCTCAACACAGCGCAGCACAGCACA
>JBEVJQ010000327.1:0-6523 GCA_040510055.1 Burkholderiaceae bacterium
CGGCGTGTTGGCTCGATTCTTGCCTACATTTCGGCCGCCTGCGGTACGCTAGGGTCGATGAAAGCAGGTCTACAACTCCGCCAGAGCCAGCACTTGGCGCTGACGCCCCAGTTGCAGCAATCGATCCGGTTGCTGCAATTGTCCACGCTCGAACTGAATCAGGAGATCGAGCAGATTCTGGCCATGAACCCGATGCTCGAGCGGCTCGACGACCCGCTGCACGGCCATGAGCGGCTTGCCGCCGACGGCAGCTTGCGCAGCAGCGGGCAGGGTTTCGACGAGCCGGCCTCCGGGGGCGGCGAGCGCGACGCCGCGACGACCGGACACGAGGCCCAGGCAACGGCGCGCGACGAAGCGGTGCTGGCGGCGCCCGGCGACGAACTGGCCGGCACGAGCGAGTACGACGCCCCCGGCGACGGGGCGCTCTGGAGCGAGGCCGGTGGCGACGGTGGCGGCCATGGCGGCGGCGGGGACGACGAGGACCGCGCCCCGGAACAGATCGCGTCGCAGGGCCGGGGCCTTCAGGCTCACCTGGAGGAACAGCTGGCCGGCGCGCGTTGCACGCCGAAGGATCGCGCGCTGGTCCGGCTGCTGATCGGCGAGGTCGAAGAGGATGGCTATATCCGCAGCTCGATCGAGGAGATCGCCGCGGCGTTGCCGCCCGAGGCCGGGATCGATCCCGACGAATGGATGACGGCACTGCGCCTGCTGCAAAGTTTCGAGCCGACCGGGGTAGGCGCGCGCGATCTGGCCGAATGCCTGCGCCTGCAGTTGCCCCAATTGGTCGACGACGACACCGGCCCGGAGGTGGTCGAACTGGCGCGGCGGTTGATCGACGATCACCTCGGCCTGCTCGGCGCCCGCGAGTTCAGCAAGCTGCGCAAGTTCCTGCGCTGCGACGAGGAGATGCTGCGCCAGGTCCAGCGGCTGATCCAGCGACTCGACCCCCGACCCGGCCGACGGTTTGGCGTCGACGACGCCGCCTATGTGATTCCGGACATCGTTGTGCGGCGCACCCGTCAGGGCTGGAGGGTGACGCTGAACCCCGATGTCGTGCCCAAATTACGGGTCAATGACCTCTACGCCCGGATCCTGCGGTCACAGCGCGGCGGACCCGCGACAGGTCCGGCGACCGGCGGCGCGGGCGCTGGCGCCGGCGGTGTGGCGGTGCCGCAGATCGGTTCGAGCCTGCCGTCTGTCGGCGCAGCACTAGGGAACGGTCAGAATCCATCGCATTCGCTGTCGTCCCAGTTGCAGGAAGCCCGGTGGCTGGTCAAGAATGTTCAACAGCGCTTCGAGACGATCCTCAGGGTATCGCAGGAAATTGTCGATCGACAGAAGGCCTATTTCAGCCACGGTGCCGTGGCGATGCGCCCGCTGGTGCTGCGGGAAGTCGCCCAGGCCGTCGGACTGCACGAATCCACCGTCTCCCGGGTCACGACGCAGAAATACATGCTCACCCCATTCGGGACGGTCGAACTCAAGTATTTCTTCGGTAGCCATGTGGCGACCGAGTCCGGTGGCGCGGCATCGAGCACCGCCATCCGGGCGTTGATCCGTCAACTCGTCGACGAGGAGGACACCACCGAACCCCTTTCGGACAGTCGTATAGCAGACCTGCTCGGCGAGCAAGGCATCGTGGTCGCGAGACGCACGGTGGCCAAGTACCGCGAATCACTACGGATCGCGCCGGTGTCACAGCGCAAGGCGCTATGACATCAACCGCGATCTTCCTCGGCGGTCGACGGCTTCCCTCTCGACACCGATGCTGGAGTGGCAGCGCCGGCAATTTCAGCAATCGTTCATGGAGATCCATCGCATGAATCTATCGATCAGCGGACACCACGTGTCGGTCACGCCCGCTCTGCGCGAATACGTGACCAGCAAGTTGCAACGGATCCGCAATCACTTTGACCAGGTGATCGACGTCAACGTCATCCTCTCGGTCGAAAAGCTGCAGCAGAAAGCCGAGATCGCGCTGCATGTGCGCGGCAAGGACCTGTTTGCAGAATGTTCGGATGCCGATCTCTACGCCGCGATCGATTGCCTCGTGGACAAGCTTGATCGCCAGGTCCTGAAGTACAAGGACAAGCGGCACGCCCATCCGCACGATGCGTTGAAGCATCAGCCAGTGGTCACCTGATAGCCACCTCCCGCGGCTGCCCCGCTGAGGGGGCGGCCGGCGACCGTCGGCGCGGCGCTGACGCCGCTGACGCTGGCAAGGCCCGCGCAAGCGGGCTTTGTGTTTTGCGCCGAGCGCCCCGGCGCCGTTCGACGCCGCTTGATCTCGCCTGGCGACGCCGCTTCATCTTGGCCGGTCGACGCTGCTCATGTGCCCTGGGCGGCGCTGCCGCGTCTTCCCTGGTAGAAGCTGCTTACTCCCCTGGTCGGTGCTTCCTCATGCATTGCAGCAAAGCCCGACGGCGGCTGCTTGTACCCGCAGTCTCGCCGGTGCATATAATGGTCTTCGGACCTCAGACCGGAGCCCTCCCGGTCTTGCTGTTTGCAATGCAGCAAACAGCGCCATGAGGGTGAACGACATCGGGCGCTGCGCGAAATTGGTCCGCGACTGGCAGCATCCAATCGGCGACACTGTCGATATTCGAAGCGCGGGTCAATCGCGGATGAATCGTATCTCCAAGCTGCTCACGGCGCGGGACATCGCGCTCGACGTCCCCGTGTCGAGCAAGAAGCGCCTGCTCGAACACGCCGCGCTGCTGTTCGAGAACGAGCACCGGCTCGAGCGCCATCGGGTGTTCGACTCACTATTCGCGCGCGAACGGCTCGGATCGACCGGCCTCGGCCATAGCGTGGCGATTCCTCACGGCCGGATCAAGGGGCTGAAGTCCCCGTTGCTGGCGGTCCTGCGGTCCGAATCGGGCGTGCCGTTCGAGTCACCGGACGGCTTGCCGGTCAAGTTGCTGGTCGTACTGCTGGTCCCCGAGCATGCCACCGAGGAACACCTCGAGATTCTCTCCGAGCTGGCCGAGATCCTCTCCGATTCGAGCCTGCGCCAGACGCTGCTCGAGGCCGCCGACCCCGAGGCGATCCACAAGGTGCTGTCGGACTGGCAGCCCTATCGGCCGGCAGCGGCCTGACCCGCGCCCGAGATCCGGGCGCCGAGATCCGGGCGCCGAGATCCGGGCGCCGATGTCCGGGCGCCGATGTCCGGGCGTGATGTCCGGGCCGATCCGATCTGCGGCCGATTCTCGACCAGTCTCCGGGCCAACCTCCGGGCCGATTTCCCGGCTCCGTCGACCTTGTCCCGCAGGCAGCGGCTCAAGCTTCCCCCGCCCTGGCGCCCCGCGCATGATCTCTTGCACCTATCCGCGTCATTCTTAACCCGGTCAATGGCAGTTCTTTCCACGGCGCGAAAGCCGCCGTTGTAGAGTACCGACATGACGATGTCGATACAGGAATTCGTCGAGTCCCAGCGCGGCCACACCAGCCTCGCCTGGCTCGCCGGCAACAGCGGCGCGACGCGGCGGCTCGGCAGCCCCGAGCAGAGCACCGTCGATCGGGTCGGATACCTCAACGTCGTTCATCTGAACCGGGTCGGCGTCCTCGGGCCGCACGAGATCGCTTGGTTCAACAAGCTCGACCCCAACGATCGCATGCGGCTGCTGGCGGCGATGACCGAGGCCGAGCCCCCGGCGCTGATCATCAGCGACAACATGCCGGCACCCGACGAACTGATCGCCTATTGCGACGAGGTGGGACAGCCGCTGCTTGGCAGCCCGATCGCGGCGCCGCTGATCATCGAATCGCTGCGCTACTTCCTGTCTCAGGAGACCCAGGACACGACGTCGTTGCACGGTGTGATGATGGACGTGCTCGGCATGGGCGTGCTGATTTCCGGTGACTCGGGGCTCGGCAAGAGCGAACTGGCGCTCGAGCTGATCAGCCGGGGACATGGGTTGGTCGCCGACGACGTGGTCGAGATCCATCGCCTCGGGCCGGCGGCGCTCGAATGTCGGTGCCCGCCGCTGCTGCAGGGTCTGCTCGAGGTCCGTGGCCTCGGCCTGCTCGACATCAAGACCGTCTTCGGCGAGACAGCCGTGAGGCGCAAGATGCGGCTGAAGCTGATCGTCCACTTGGTCCGGCCAAGTACGATGGAAAGCCAGTACGAACGGATGCCGTTGCAGGAATTGACACAGGACATCCTCGGCGTGCCGGTTCGAAAGGTCGTGATCCCGGTGGCTGCCGGCCGCAACCTCGCGGTGCTGACAGAAGCGGCCGTGCGTTCGACCGTGCTGCTGTTGCGCGGCATCGACACGACGCGTGAGTTCGTCGAGCGCCAGCAGCGTGCCATCCGCGAATCGAGCGGTCAGCGCGACGAAGAAGCGGCATGAGTCGGCTCCGACCGTGAACCGATGCGCTTGACGATCGTCACTGGCATCTCCGGATCGGGCAAGTCGCTCGCCATCCGCGTCCTCGAGGACGCCGGCTTCTACTGCATCGACAACCTGCCGATCGCCTTTCTCGCCGACGTCGTCGACGCGCTCGAAGACGAGGGCCACGACAAGATCGCGCTCTCGGTCGATGCCCGGACCGGCAAGTCATTGGCCGACCTGCGCGGCGTCGTGCGCCAGTGCAGCCTGCGCGGCGACGATGTCAAGGTGCTGTTCCTCAACGCCCGGACCGATTCGCTGGTCCAGCGCTATTCCGAGACCCGCCGGCGCCATCCGCTGACACAGCCCTCGCAGCGACTGTCGGAGGCCGATTCGGCCCCGACACTGCAGGAGTCGATCGAGAAAGAGCGCGAGTTGCTATCCGAGGTCGAGGACCTGGGCATCGCGATCGACACCAGCGACTTGCATCCGAACGTGCTGCGGCAGTGGATTCGCGATGTCGTCGACGTCGGACGGGCCCAGCTGATGCTGATGTTCGAGTCGTTCGCATTCAAGCACGGTGTGCCGCTCGACGCCGACCTGGTGTTCGACGTCCGCTGCCTGCCGAACCCCTTTTATGACCCGGTGCTGCGGCCATTGACAGGGCTCGACGGTCCCGTGGCCGACTTCCTCGGCGCAAAGCCGGCGGCGGCCAAGATGGTCGACGACATCGCACGCTTCCT
Source organism: Burkholderiaceae bacterium (assembly GCA_040510055.1). Classification (GTDB taxonomy): domain Bacteria; phylum Pseudomonadota; class Gammaproteobacteria; order Burkholderiales; family Burkholderiaceae_E; genus Lautropia. The sequence continues at coordinate 5,075 of JBEVJQ010000327.1, forward strand.
CGACGACTGGCTGCCGGACTACGTCAACGAGAACCGCCACTACCTGACGGTCGCGCTGGGCTGCACCGGTGGCCAGCATCGGTCGGTCTATTGCGTCCAGCAACTGGCCGCCCGCTTTTCGAACTCGCAGCGGGTGTTGGTTCGACATCGATCGCTCGCCGCGCGAACGCCCGCGCCTCCCGTCCCTCAGACAGCATGAGCGGTTGCGAGCGCCCGAGACAGTCGAGGGACGGCGGCGATGCTTCCGGGACGCAGTTCGACGTCCCGCTGTTCCCGCTCGGAACCGTGCTTTTTCCCGACGGCCTGTTGCCGCTGAAGATTTTCGAGGCGCGCTACATGGACATGGTGCGCGAATGCATGAAGGGCGATCGCCCTTTCGGCGTCTGCCGGATCGTCAGCGGCAGCGAGACCGGCGCGGCCGCCGAGCACGAAAGCATTGGCTGTCTGGCGCGGATCGTCCAGTGGGACATGCCACAACTTGGGCTGCTGCACGTGACGGCGGTCGGGTCGCAGCGCTTCCGGGTCCAGGCGCGCCGCGTCGAGCCCAACGCGCTGGTGCGCGCCGACATCGCGCTGATCGATGAGGATCCGACCGTGGCGGTCCCGGACGAACTGGTACCGTGCATTGCGCTGCTGCGACGGCTGGTCGACGAACTCGAGCAACGCGGCGGCGCGCGCCAGTGCGCCGTGGCCAAGCCCTATCGCTTCGGGTCGGCCGGCTGGGCCGCGAACCGGCTCGCCGAATTCCTGCCGATCGATCCGGCCGCACGGCAGCAGCTGATGGAGTTGGAGGAGCCACTCGCGCGACTGCAACGGGTGAGCCGCATCCTCCAGGAACAAGGCGTGTTGGCGCCCTAAGCCTTCAAGACACGCATGGGTCGGCGGCGGCGAGCCGCGACTCGCGCGTTCTCACTCTCGGTCGCTCCGGGGTCGGCGACCGGCGTGGTTGTCAGCCGCCCCGACGCCGAGCGACTCGGCCTCGGCAAGCAGCAGCGTACGAATCGGCGACGCCAGCGGTGCCGCCTCGATCGCGGCGCGATCGGCGAGCGGCAGGTGGATCAGGGGCGCAGCGCGATCGGCAGCCGCGACCACCGGGCCGGCCAGGTCGATCCGGTGGATCAGCGCCTGCATCCGGAAATGCGTGAAGGCGTGCTCGAAGGCGTCGACGGGCGTGTTCGCGGCGCGCACCGCGGAGAGCGTCACCGGCATCCCGGTCGCTGCCACGATGGCAAGGATGGCGGCGGTGATCGGACCGTCGCCGTCGGTCTCGTCGCGATCGTCCGTATCGCCGTTGCTGTCGTTGCTGTCGTTGCTGTCGTTGCCGTCGTTGCCGTCGTTGCCGCCGGTGCCGTCGACAACGGCGTCGCCGTCGACGCGGTTGTCGGCTCCGCCCGCGCCAGCGACGACCCCCGGACCCGACGCCGCCGCGGCAGCGACGGGCGCACCGAT
>JBEVJQ010000328.1:0-4654 GCA_040510055.1 Burkholderiaceae bacterium
GGCCGCTGTCGAGCGCCGTCACCTGGATCACGCGACCGCTACCGACGACGATCCGTCGGACCGCTCGCTCGCGCACCAGGTGAGCCTGCCCGACCGAAAGCTGGATGCGCTCGGTTGCGACCTCGGCATCGCCGCGGTCGCTGGAACGATCGTTTGCGCGGTCGGCGCGTTCCGCAGCCGGCCGCGGCGGCGTGTCGGCGGCGGCAAGCGGCCGGAACTGGGACGTCGCGGTAGCCACCACCAGGGAGACGACTGCGCGGCGCCACTGGCAAGGCGATCCGCGCGGCCCTTGGCAAACGCGGTTCATCGTGTCATGGCCAGCGACAGCAGGCCGGTGGGGTCCGTACCGTCGGCACGTGTTCCGGGCCGCGGCTCGCGCTCGGCGCCCGGGATCGGCGCTCGGGGTTCAGGGGACGTTGCGGGGCCGGTGGGCGCTGCGGGTTCCGCGGGCGTTGCGGGTACGGCCGGTACGGAGGGCACGGTGGGTGCAAACGACGCCCGCGGCAACGGTGCGAGTGGTGCCGGAATCGGGCGCCCGATTCCGCCGATGATCATCTGCGGCCCGCGCTGCACGACGCGCGCTGGCTCGGCCTGCCCGAACAACTGGCGGAGGTCCATCCGCCCGGCCGATTCGATCCGGCGGTCGTCGGGATGCCTGAGCACGGCGGTGATGCGCCCGGTGCGCTGGGCGACTACCACCTGCTGTGCCGCAACGGGCGGAAGTTCCACGGTGATGGTGCCGTAGGTCCGCGCCCCAGCCTGCTGATCGGTGACCGGCCTGACCTGGCGACCAGTGGCGAGGACGAGTACGTTCTGCAGCAACGGCACGGTTGACTCGGACGGATTCGACGCTGTTCGTGCCACCGGCGGACGGGCGGTAAAGAAAAGATCGACGCGATCGCCCGGTTGCAGCAATCCGGAGATCGCGTTGACCTCGTCCACCGGAATCGTCAGCGCCCGGATCCCCTGCCGAAGCCGTTGCGAGAATGCGGCCTGGTCCACGCCCACGACGGCGCTGTCGAGCAGTGGCTCTCCTGCGCGCAGGGCGACGGCGAGCCGCGAACCCTGGTAGGTCTCGAACTGCGCCGGCCGGATCGCGGCCGTCAGCGCATAGATCCTCGGGATCGAACGGACGGCCATCGTGTCGGCGGTGATCGGCTCCCCCTTGGCCAGGTCACGCCGCGCGACGACGACACTTTCCATCGCGATCGCCGGTGGCGCCAGTCGTGCGCGCTCGGCCTCGAGGCGGTCCTCGAGATAGCGACTGCCCGCATGAACGGCGACGGCGGCGCAAGCCACGGCACCGACGACCATCAACAGGTGCCGATTGCGGCGCAGCCGATCACGGACGGCGCCGCTGCCGACGTCGACTGTCATGGCAGCGACAACGCCATGGTGTAGCGCCCGTAGACCTGCTGGGTCGCGCGCACCAGGGTCTCCAGCGGGCTCGGATCTCCCAGCACGAGGGCCAATCCGATCAGCGTGCCGAGGATCAGGTACTCGGTCGTTGCCTGTCCTGCCGCACGTCCCGGGGCGCGCCCCGGGGCAGCTGCCGGCAGACGCTCGCTCGGTCTCATCGCGCCCTCATCTGCTGCTGCTCCAGTGGACCACCGCCACCGACCCACCGTCGCGCGAGCCGACGGTCACCAGCAGTTCGTCGGCACGACGCCTGAGCCAGAGCGAAGGCGCCGCGGCGCCGCGCGACTCGACGACCTGGCCAAAGCCGCGCTCGCGCGCGGCGGCATGCAACTCGGCCAGGAACGTGGCCGGATCGACTCCGCTGGTGATGACCCACGAGGCGACCGTCCGCCCGTCGCCCTGCTGCTCGGTGCGGTTGACGACCCGGGCCTGCGGCAGCAGCGGCTCGATGACGCTGGAGGCCGCGGCGGACGAATGCGCCAGTCGCTGCCGGATCCGAAGACCCGACGTGCCGTGCTCATCGGCTCGCAACCGGACGGTTTCGACCCAGCCGTCTTCGGCCTGGACGACCACGTGCCACGGTCCTTCGGTCAGCTGCTGGAGCGGCGCCGGACGCTGTCTCCAGGCGTCGACGACATCGGTCACCACGGCCTGCGGCGGCCGCGGGTCCGTGAAACGCGAGACCCGGACTTCGCTGCGCCCCACGGCGACCGACGGAGCGATCCATTCCTCTGTCGCGACGCCGGGCAGGCGGCGCCGCGATGGCGACTGATCGCGATCCAACTCGCTCGCCCGCCCCACGCCGACCGCAAGCCACAGGACGACGAGCAGGGCCGCAACCGGGCGAACCGGCGAGCGCTCCGGTCGTCCGACAGCCTGCGGTGACCGACGACCGCGGACGAGCGCAATCGATACCCTCGTCATCGCGGTTCGGGAAGTCGGTCGGGGGGGACATGGTCGACGTCCCACTGGTGATAGTCGAATCGCCTGCCGTTCGGCTCGAACGGTTCGAGCAGCGGGGATGTGATCAGGGTGCGAATCGGCAGGTAGCCGCCGTCGACGGCCGCCGTGAACCCGGGGACCGGCGGCTCGCTGCCACGAGCGACGCGCGTCTCCACCGAGCGCTCGGCCCGACCGCGTCCCTCCGATGCATTCCAGTTGTCGACGAGGATCGCCGTCCGGCCGGCCAGGTCGAGTTCGATTCCTTGCGGTCGGACGAGCCATTCGGACAGCCGCCTGCCGTTCGAAACCCGGGTCCGGACGTCGGCGGTGATGAGGTCATCGCCCAGACGCAGTCCGAAGTGACGGGGAAGTCCGAGCGCAGCATCGGCGATCTTGACGGTCGTGTCGCCGGCTTCGCGCACGACGTCGAGGCTGACGGCTTCCATCCCCTCGACGAGCGATTGCTGGCGACGATCGACCCAGAACGCATTGCGCCGCAGCGGTTCGTCGCCGACCGCGCCGAGCGAGCGCAGCACGGTGCGGCCGTCGGACAGGTGACGCTGCCACCCCTCGCCGACGAGCAACGCCTGGTCTGCTGCACTCCCGCAAGTCTGTGGCCGGACCGTGCAGTCGAAGGCCACCGAGCGTGAACCCGCTACCGTTGCCTGGCGGATGTTCTGATAGCGGGTGACGAACACCAGTCCGACGAGCATCGGCAGCAGCGCCAGCGCGAACACCACCGTTTCCACCAGAGCCTGGCCGCGGTGCCAGCGCCGGCCGCGCGCAGCAGTCACGGTCCCACGCGCGCTCATTCGAATGCCTCGGCCGCGGCCAGCCGCCAGGCCGCCGGCGTCTCGACGAGGCGTACCTGCCAATACGGGCTGTAGAGGCTGGCGTACTCGCCGCGTTCGAGCGGCTGCGGAGGGCGGCGAAAATAGATCTCCGCCGTCGCTATCGCTGTCATCCGGCCCCGCGCAAACCGGTCGATCGGCTGCACCCGCCCTCGTCCATGACCTGCGGCCTGGGCAGTGGCGATCGGCCCGAGGCCATTGGTGCGGCCGACGATCGCCACCCGTGTGACCGGATAGCGCGGGTTGTCCTTCAGCGCCTGGCTGCCCTGATAGTCGAGCTCCCGCGTTGCCGGCAGCCCGCGGTAGCCACGGGCAACCCAGATCTCCTCGGACGCCTCCTCGTAGGCCCGGGGATTGGCCCGCTTCGAACGGCTTGCGGCCGGGTTGCTGATCGCGCCGGGCGAGTCACCGCCGGTGGGACCGCCATCGGCGCCCGACAGTGAATCGAGCTCGCCTTTGGGATCGCGCGCGAGCTCGGCGGCGCCCCACCCCAGCGGGAGGACCTCGCGCGTGCCGCACGACAGGAAGCGCGGCAGATGCAGCGACAACGTGTCGTACGCCTGCCAGCGGTCGAACGTGTCGGTATCGTGGTCCCGGATCATTTCGGTCGCCCCACGGCGCGCGAGCTTCGGCCCGCATGGCAGCCCCGGCACTTCGATGTCGTTGTCGCGATTGGTCGAGAAAGGGTCGAGGGACGCGACGATCACGTCTCTGAGACGCTTGCGATCCGCGCCTTCGTATCGGCGGGTCAGATCGGACGCCTCGCCGGACACGTCGGCCGCCAGGGCGTGAGCGAAGAAGCGGCGATCGTTCGCCCGCGCCACCTCGGTGGCGACCTGCGACAGGGTGAAGGCGTTCGTGGCCATCAGCATCGCTTCCTGACTCATCGCCAGCGCGGCCACGTGACCACTGCGCACCGGAACTTCGACATCGGCGGTGTAGCGCGTCAGTTCGCTGGCGTAGTGGGCGACCTCCTCCAGGGCCGCCGCGATCTGGCCGACGTAAGGGAAATAGCGGGCGACGTCCTCGACGTTGTCGGTCAGCCGTTCGAGGAACCTGGCATACGACACCATCGTCGCAGCCTGCGCGATCGCTACCTCGTTGGCGACGATGGCCCGGTTGGTGTAGGCATACCAGTTCATCGCCCGCGCTCGGACCAGTCCTGCGCTGTAAGCGGCGGCATCGGTGGCATTGATGAGCCGCGCCCGGCCGATTGCAGCCTGACCCGATGAGAACGCGTAGAACAGCCCGAGCCCGCAGACGATGAGCAAGGTCAGGCCGAGAACCAGCGCCTGACCGCGCGCGCCATGAGGTGCCCTGCGCGACACGGACCCGCTCCGTCAGTGGTTGTTGGCGTTGTAGTCGCGCAGCGTGGCCTTGGTGGTCGCGGCCTTCACTGCGTCGTCCGACGATTTCTTCGCTTCGTCGATCCCCTTCTTCGC
>JBEVJQ010000329.1:0-4318 GCA_040510055.1 Burkholderiaceae bacterium
TGCCGCTCGCTCGCCACGACGGCGCTCGAGTCAGACGCTCGCGCGCGCGAACATCGTCCGCACGGTACCGCGAAACGACGGCCGGACGCGGTTGCTCCAGGCCGTCCCCCGGACAGCGCGCCAGGCTGGCGAATCGAACGCGTCGCGATCGGCGAGGTCGTAGGCAGCGAGGTATCGCGGACTGGCCGGCTCGCCGCCGACCAGCCCGACGGCGAAGCGCGCAGCGCGGACGACGCCGCCGACGGCGGCAAGCCCGGGCAGGTGTTCCTCGTCGTACCAGGCGTTGAAGTCGTCGGCGGCGGCCGGATCGATGTCGGTCTCGACGACATAGCGCCACCGGGCCAACGCGACCGCATCGGCATCGAACGCCGCGCCGGCCACGACCAGCAGCGGCGTCAGCTCGACTGTCGCTGCCCGATCGGTCGTGGCACCGCGCCCGGCGCCGGCGGCGACCACGAACCGATAGCGCAGCGCCGACGCGCTACCGTCGACGGGATCGAACGTTCCCTGCCAGTCGCCGAGCGGCGTGCGGGCGCTGTCGGCCGGTAGCAGGAGGCGGCGTCCGTCGACGGACCCTGCCGGCGCCATCAGTCAGGGCTTGACGTAGTCCGAGACCACCTTCCAGCGCGAGTCCTGGATCTGAGACAGGCGCGACAGGTCGTTGCCCAGCCGCTTCTTCGCGGTGAACGTCAGCTCGGGCGATCCGAACAGGTCCGGTGGGAACGTGCTCGAATCCATCGCCTTGATGAAGCTGTCGGTCGTGAGGTTGGGACCGGCCTTCTCGGCCGCGCGGACGAACATGTCGACGATGCCATAGCCGTAGACCGAGAACACGGTCGGATCCTCGTTGAACTTGGTCTTGTACTTGTTGGCCCAGAACCGGACTTTCTCGTCCGCGGCATCGAGGTACGGATTGGCCGCGGTGTGCGTCGCGTAGAGCCCGTCCATCGCCTTGCCGCCCAGCTTGTGGATCAGGTCGGTGTACGCAGCCGACGATCCGAGGAAGACCGGTGCGAAGCCGGTCTTGCGCGCCTCGCCGATCGTCCCGATGGTCTCGCGGATGATCGTCCCGAGGATCACCATGTCGCACTCGGCGGCTTTCAGCCGGGCGACCTGCGACGAGACGTCGGTGGCGCCGCGCTTGTAGGTCGTGCGTTCGGCGAGCGTCATCCCGGCGGCCTTGAGTCCGTCCTCGGCTCCCCTCAAGACCTCGAGCCCGAAATCATCGTCCTGGTAGAGCGTGCAGACCTTCTTCGCGCCCTTCTCCTTCGCCAGCCGCGGCGCGGTCTGGCGGATCTGGTCGTAGTAGGTCGCCGCGAACGAATACTTCAGCCGATGGAGCGGCTCGTACATTTCGCGCGCCGCCGTGATCGGCATGAAGTTGATCACGTTCTTCTCGAACTGGATCGGCATCACCGCCATGTTGGGCGCCGTGCCGATCGTTCCCACCATCGCGAAGACCTTGTCCTGGTTGACCAGTTTCTGCGCGACCAGGACCGCCTTCTTGGGATCGTAGGCCGAATCCTCGACGAGGATCCGCAGCTTGCGTCCATGAACCCCGCCCTGCTCATTGGCCTCGTCGGCGCGCAACTGCATCCCGGCGCGAGCCTGCTTGCCGAAGCCGGCGATCGGCCCGGACAAGTCCTGGATCGAACCGAGGACGATCTCGGACTTGCTGATACCCTGGGTCTGCTGTGCGGCGGCCGGCAGGGGCCAGGCGACGGCAACCGCCGCCACCAGGCCCAGCGCCACGGTCACTCCGTTGGCCAATCGATCGCGATTCATCGCGTGTCTCCAGGAGAGTTGTGCGGTACCGCAGCCTCGTGCGCCAGCCTCGTCAGCCGTCGGGAGCCTGATACATCGACTCTATCAGATCGGCATACTTCTGCTGAACCAGCCGGCGCTTGAGTTTCATCGTCGGTGTCAATTCCTCGTCCTCGGCGGTCAACTGAGTTTCGAGCAGCCGAAACGCCTTGACCTGCTCGACCCGGGCGAACCGGGCGTTGACCTTGTCGAGTTCGCGCTGGATCAGGTCGCGGACGGCCGGTGCGCGCGCGAGGCTCGCGTAGTTGGTGAACGGGACGTCGTGGTCCTGGGCGAACTTCTCCACGTTCTCCTGGTCGATCATCACCAGTGCCGCCAGGTACGGCCGGCGATCACCGATCACGACCGCATCGGTGACGTACGGCGAGAACTTCAGCTCGTTCTCGATTTCACTCGGCGTGACGTTCTTGCCGCCGGCCGTGATGATGATGTCCTTCATCCGGTCGCTGATCGTGAAGTAGCCGTCGGCATCGACCTTGCCAACGTCGCCGGTGTGCAGCCAGCCGTCGGCATCGATCGTCTCGCGGGTCCGCTCGGGCTGGTTCAGGTAACCCATGAAGACGTTCGGTCCGCGGATCAGCAGTTCGCCGGTCTGCCGATCGACGCGGACCTCGTTGTAGCTCGTGGCCACGCCGATCGACCCCGGGCGGATCCGCTCGTAGGGCATCCAGGTCGAAGCGCCGGCCGACTCGGTCTGTCCCCAGACCTCGAGCATCGGCAGCCCCAGCGCCAGGTACCAGCGGATCAACTCGGGCGAGATCGGCGCCGCGCCGGTCACGGCGAAGCGTGCGCGATGGATCCCGATGACCTTGCGGACGTTGTCGAGCACCAGCCAGCGGGCCAGCCGGAACTTCGCCTTGAGCCCGGCGGGCACTTGCTTGCCGGCCAATACCCGGTCGGCGACCTCGCCGCCGACGGCGATCGCCCAGCGATAGGCGCGCTGCTGGATGCTGCCCGCTTCGGCCACGGCGATCGTCACCGCCGAATAGAACTTCTCCCAGACGCGTGGCACGGCGACGACCACCGTCGGGGCGATCTCGCGGATGTTCTCCGGCACAGTCTCCGGGTTCTCGACGAAGTTGAGCCGCGCGCCGGTGTAGACGCCGTAGTAGACGCCGCCCAGCCGCTCGGCAACATGGCACAGCGGCAGGAAACACATCCGCTCGTCGCGCTCGTCCTGGCCGATCGCGGTGTTGTAGCCGCGAACGGTGTAGACCAGCGACCGGTGCGCATGCATCGCGCCCTTGGGCTTGCCCGTGGTCCCCGAGGTGTAGATCAGGATCGCGAGGTCATCGGGCCGGCGCGCGGCACAGCGCGCCCCGAACAGGCCCGGGTTCGCGCGGTCGTGGGCGGCACCACGCTCGCGCAACGCCGCCAGGCTCAGCACGCGCGGATCGACGAAGCGCTTCAGCCCGTCCATGTCGAATACGACGATCCACTCGAGCCGTGGCAGCCGGCTGCGAACCTCGAGCGCCTTGTCCAGTTGCTCGTCGTCCTCGACGAACAGGATCCGCGTGGCCGAATCGGCGCAGACGTACTCGACCTGGGGCGGCGCGTCGGTGGGATAGATGCCGTTCGAGACGCCTCCGGCGCTGAGGATGCCGAAGTCGGCTTCGACCCACTCGACCGCCGTGTTCGACAGGATCGAGGCACAGTCTCCGGGCTCCAGACCGAGCGCCGCCAGCCCCATCGCGATCTCGCGGACCCGGGCGCCGACCATCCGCCAGCTGCGGCTCTGCCAGATCCCCAGTTCCTTCTCGCGCAGCCAGGTCGCATCGCCACGCGCCGCGACCGCATTCCAGAACAGCTCGACGAGCGTCTCCCCGGGCAGGACCCGGTGATCGGTCCGGGCCAGGCGGTCGAGGTTCCACAGTGCGCTCATGCGCAAATATTATCGATCCGGAACGAAGCCGCGGATCGCGGCGATCCCTCGAATGCCGACATCGCCGCCCCGCGCGACGGGGTCGTCGGCGCCTCGTCGAGCCACCAGGCTCGCTGCAGCCGACGTACACTGGTCCTCGAACCGTACCCAGGAGGCCTCATGACGGTCCTGCTGTTGGGCGCCACCGGGCGAACCGGTATCCACATCGCCGCGCGGCTCCACCACTCCGGCGGCGCGTTCCGGGCACTGGTCCGCGACCCACGCAAACAGCGTGTGTTCGCCGACATGGGCGCGCAAGCCGTGGTGGGCGATCTGACGCAGGATTTTTCGTCGGCGCTGAACGGGATCGATACGGTGATCTACGCCGCAGGGTCCGCCGAGAGCGAAGGCGAGTCGTTCGAGCGCGCGATCGACCGCGATGCGGCGATCCGTGCCATCGACCTCGCGGTCGAGCACAAGGTGCGCCGCTTCGTGCTGATCAGCGCGATCAGCGCCGAGAACACCGCTCTCGCGCCCGAAGGGCTCCGTCACTACGCCCGGATGAAGCGGGAGGCCGACGACCACCTGGTGGGCAAGCCGCTCCAGCACCTGATCCTTCGTCCCGGCGTGCTG
>JBEVJQ010000330.1:0-7754 GCA_040510055.1 Burkholderiaceae bacterium
AGCAAGATCGCGTTGCCGAACCCGCGCGCGATCGCGTCACGCAGCGCCCGCGCGTTGTTCGGGTAGAGCGCGCCGGTCTTGACGTCGGTCGGCATGGTCTCGATCGTCGGACGCCGATAGCGCGACAGCATCAGCGAGTAACCGGTCGGTGCGGGCATCGACGCCTCGAACAGGCAGAGGCAGAAGCGGGTCGAATCCGGATCGGGGACGATCGAGCCGGGCCCGTCGGCTTCGGCCCAGTACATCGGCTTGATGTAAAGCGCGGGTTTCGGTCCGAAGCGCTTCGCCCCTTCGACCGCCAGGTCGACGATTTCGTCGGTAGGCATGGTGGCCCGCAGCGCCATCTTTCCGGCCGAGTCGTTGACGCGCTGCGCATGGGCGCGAAGGTCGGGCGTCGTGCCCTCGAAGGCACGGGCACCATCGAATACCGACGAGCCGAGCCAGGCAGCATGCGTCCGCGGTCCCATGATCGGCGGGTTGCCCTCGAGCCACTTGCCGTCGATCCAGGTCCATGTCCGCGAGAACCAGTCCATTGCTCCTCCTGACGGTCCGATGGGCCGGATCCGATGGTCGCTAGTATTATCTGCCATCCCTTCCGGCAGTTCGCCACGAACGAGACGAGATCAGATGAACGGCGTTTCCTCGGCGGTGCGAACGACATGCGGGTTGATGCTCGGCATGGTGGCGGTTGCCGCGCTGCCGGCTCCCATCGCCACGGCCGCCGAATCGAAGCCGCCGGAACTCGAGTTGCAGGCCACGGCGACCGGCCAGGCCAGCAACGACGAGATGGTGGTTCACCTGAGCGCTGAACAGAGCGGCGCCGATATCGGCCAGATGAACGAGAAGGTGCTGCAGGCACTGCGCACGGCACTCGATACGGCCAAGGGCGTGGCCGGCGTCCGCGCCCGGGCCGGGTCGGTGACCACGCAACCGATCTGGGACAAGGACGGCAAGCGCACCGGTTGGCGTGTGAACGGCGCCGTGGTCCTCGAGGGCGCCGATCTGAAGGCGACCGGAGAGTTGGCCGGAAGGCTGTCGAAGGACTTGCAGTTGGCCAGCGTCCAGTACCGGCTTACGCCGGGGCAGCGGGCCCAGGCCGAGAACAAGCTGATCGAAGATGCGGCGGCAGCGTTTCGCGAGCGCGCGCGACGCGCGACAGCCGCGCTGGGCTTCCGCGAGTACGAGATCAAGTCCGTCAGCATCCAGACCTCGGCGTCGGGGCCGCGCCCTCCGCCAATGCCGCGCGCGATGCGGATGGCAAGCGAGGCGGCGGTGGCTGTCCCGGACGAAGGCGGCGAGGCCACCGTTGACATCACGTTGACGGGAACGGTCGTCCTGCGATAACGCCTTGCCCCGCTCCTATAATCCGGCACGGTCCTTGCATCCCTCTCGACCCTGTGTGGGCGCGCCGGCCTTGTCGCCGCCACCACACGCTGCAGCCGGCGGCGCCTGCGAAGCGCCTTCGCGCCTTCCCAAACCCGACCCTCGACGGAGTCCACCGTGCCGCTGTTCCCGACCGGTTCCCGCCTGCCACGTCCGCTGATTCCGGCCGCATCCCCGTCGGTCAAGGCGCCGCGCTCGTTGCCGTCGACCGGCGTCCGCCGTGGCCGGCTCCTGCAGGCCCTGGGGGCGGCCATGGTCGCTGCCGTGCTGGTGACGCCACTCTCGGCGCAGGCCCAGACGACGAAGATCAAGTTCCAGCTCGACTGGCGCTTCGAGGGGCCGGCAGCACTGTTCCTGGCACCGAAGTCCAAGGGTTACTTCGAGCAGGAAAAGCTCGACGTCACCATCGATGCCGGAAACGGTTCGGGCAACGCCGTTAACCGGGTCGCATCGGGCGCCTACGAGATGGGCTTCGCCGATCTCGCGGCGCTGATGGAGTTCTGGGGCAACAACGCCAATGCCCCGAGCAAGCCGGTCGCCGTGATGATGGTCTACAACAACACGCCGGCGGCCGTGTTCGCGCTGAAGAAGTCGAACATCAAGGCGCCGGCCGACCTCACCGGCAAGAAGCTCGGCGCGCCGGTATTCGATGCCGGACGCAAGGCGTTCCCGATCTTCGCCGCCGCCAACAGCCTCGACGAGTCGAAGATGACCTGGATCAGCATGGACCCGCCGCTGCGCGAGACCATGCTCGCCAATGGTCAGGTCGACGCGATCACGGGCTTCTACTTTACGTCGTTGCTCAACCTCAATGCCCGCGGCGTCAAGGACGAGGACGTCGTCATCATGCCGTACCCGCAGTTCGGGGTGAAGCTCTACGGCAACGTCGTCATCGCCTCCGAGAAGTTCGTCAAGGAGAACCCGCAGGCCGTGCGCGCCTTCCTGCGCGCGCTCACCCGCGGGGTCAAGGACGTACTCGACGATCCCGATGGCTCGATCAAGTGGGTCAAGGAGCGCGACGGCATCATCGACGAGGCGCTCGAGCGGCGGCGGCTGCGATTGGCGATCCGCGGCTCGATCAACACCGCCGATGCCCGCAGCGACGGCTTCGGTGAAGTCAACGGACCGCGGCTGGCACTGATGACATCGCAGGTCGCCGACGCGTTCAAGCTCAAGGACCGACTCGACCCGACCAAGCTGTTCACCAGCGACTACCTGCCGCCGAAGGCCGAGCGCAACATCCTCAAGTAGGGGCGAGGCGTTGACGGCAGTCCGGGCCACCGGGCCGGTAGCCGCGGGTGCGCCGGACATGCCCGGCGGCTCCGCGGGCGACAAGTTCGTCGACTTCCGGCGCGTCTGGCTCGCCTACTCCGACGAGCAGGCCGCTCGCGAGGAGTTCGCCGTCGAGGACATCAACCTCGAGACGCGCGAGGGCGAGTTCATCGCCATCGTCGGCCCCTCGGGCTGCGGCAAGTCGACGTTCATGAAACTCGCCACGGGCCTGAAGCGTCCGACCCGGGGCGACGTCCGGATCGCCGGTGAGCCGGTCAACGGGCCGTTGAAGATCGTCGGCATGGCATTCCAGGCGCCGACCCTGCTTCCCTGGCGGACCACGCTCGACAACGTGATGCTGCCGCTCGAGATCGTCGAGCCGTACCGGTCGCAGCTGCGATCGCGGCGCACCGAATTCGAGCAGCGCGCCCGCAAGCTGCTCGCCACCGTAGGCCTCGCCGGCTACGAGGAGCAGTTCCCGTGGCAGCTGTCCGGTGGCATGCAGCAGCGGGCCTCGATCTGCCGGGCGTTGATCCACGAGCCGCGGATGCTGCTGCTCGACGAGCCCTTCGGCGCCCTCGATGCCTTCACCCGCGAAGAACTCTGGAACGTCCTGCGCGATCTCTGGAGCGCGCAGCGCTTCAACGTCATCCTGGTGACGCACGACCTGCGCGAGGCCGTGTACCTCGCCGACACGGTCTACGTGATGAGCCGGCGTCCGGGACGGATCCTCGCGCGCCGCGACATCGACCTGCCCCGCCCGCGCGACCTGCCGATCACCTATGGCGAACCGTTCGCCCGGATCGTGCTCGAGTTGCGCGAGCGGATCGGCGCGATCCGCGGCGGCGCCCGATGACTCGGCCGCCGGAGGTCACCGCTCGCGATCCGGCCCTCCCCGGCGAGACGCCTGGCGTGGTCGCCGATGTCGAGCCAGCGGCTCCCGCTCGGCCGGTGGCGAGCAGCGCTGTGATCCGACGGCGGCTGCAGGTCGCCCCCTGGGCCCTGTTGGTCGCGGTGATCGCCCTCTGGGAACTGATCTGCCGCGCCGCTAACGTCTCGGAGTTCATCTTCCCGGCGCCGAGCGCCATTGCCGTCGCGCTGGCGCAGTACGCAGCGGTGATTGCCGGGCACGCGTGGCGCACCTTCTGGACCACGATGGTCGGATTCGCGATCTCGATCGCAGTCGGCGTCGTGCTCGGGTTCGTGATCGGCTCGTCGCGGATGGCCTACGCCGCGGTCTATCCGCTGATGACGGCGTTCAATGCGTTGCCCAAGGCCGCGTTCGTGCCGATTCTCGTGGTCTGGTTCGGGATCGGGATCGGACCGGCGATCCTCACGGCCTTCCTGATCTCGTTCTTTCCGATCATGGTCAACATCGCGACCGGCCTCGCGACCCTCGAGCCGGAACTGGAGGACGTGCTGCGCGTGCTCGGCGCGAAGCGGATCGACGTGCTGACCAAGGTCGGCTTGCCGCGGACGTTGCCCTACTTCTTTGCCAGCCTCAAGGTGGCGATCACGCTCGCGTTCGTCGGGACCACGGTCTCGGAGATGAGCGCGGCCAACGAGGGTATCGGCTACCTGCTGGTCTCGGCCGGCTCGGCGCTGCGGATGCCGCTGGCGTTTGCCGGACTCGTGGTGATCGCGGTGATGGCGATGGCAATGTACGAGCTGTTCTCGTACGTCGAGAAGCACACGACGGGCTGGGCGCATCGCGGGCACGACGGGCGCTGAGGGGCTGCACCCGTCGCGATCGCCGGCGATCACGACCGGCTCCCGCTCGAGCGCATCACCTCGGCCAGCCGCCTGCGCACACCTATCACCGCCACTGGAGCAATCGTGGCTGGCCGGGTATCCGGTCGGGCCGATTTCGCGCCCCGCGCCATGAGGTCCCGACCGGATGCGCGGCCGGCCACGATCGCGACACGAGGCCCCGATCGCGACACCCGGCCACGACCGCGACACCCGGCCACGACCGCGACACCCGGCCACGATCGCGACACGAGGCCCCGTATAGTGTGAACGGCGCCACCGGGACGACCGGAGCAGCCGCGGGGAACTCGCGTCCGCGGGGACCGGCGCAGGTGGAGGTACCTTGTCGATTCTCGACGCGATCGCGATCACGGCGCCGTTGTTCGCGCTGATCCTGCTGGGCTGGGGACTGGTACGCCATGCCCACTGGCCGCAGGACGTGGCCGAGGCATTGGGTCGCTACGTGTTCGGCATCGCGGTTCCGGCGATGCTGTTGAACCTGACCAGCGACCTGGCGCGGCTGCCGCCGCTCGATCCGCGGGTACTCGTCGCCTATTTCGGCGCCTGCCTGATCGGCTTCGGCGTGCTGCGGTTCGGCGGGCCGCGGTTCCTCGACTACGACGGCGTGGCCGCGAGCGTGTTCGGGGCGGCGACGACCTACGGGAATATCGTGCTGCTGGGGTTACCGTTGGCCGGGACGGTGCTGGGCGAGCCGGGGCTCGCGACGGCGACTCCGATCCTGGCGCTGAACTCGATCGTTCTCTGGGGGTTGGCGACGATCGGCGTCGAGTGGGCCCGCGGGGCCGGGTTCTCGCTCGCCGGGTTGGCGGCCGTCGGACGCGGCTTCCTCGGTAATCCGCTGATCATCGCGATGCTCACGGGGCTGGCGATCAGTCTGTCGGGCTGGCAGATGCCGAAGCCGGTGCGCGCGACGCTGGTGCTGCTGCAGCAGTCGGCGGTGCCACTGGCGCTCGTCACGATGGGGATGGGGCTGGCTGCCTACCGGATCTCGAGCGGGCTGCGCGAGGCGCTGGTGATGTCGGCGGCCAAGCTGGTGATGATGCCGGTGCTGGCCTGGTTCCTGGCGCGACTGCTGGGGCTGTCGGCACTGGACAGTCAGACGGTCGTGCTGCTGGCCTCGGTGCCGATGGGCGTGAATTCGTACCTGATCTCGCGCCGGTTCGGCGCGCTCGAGGGACCGGTGTCGACCGCGATGCTGGTGTCGACGCTGGCGAGTGCGGGATTGACGCCGCTGCTGATCGTATTGCTGCGGCGGCTGGAAAGTTGAGGCCAGATCGGACACGTCGACTTCCAAGTGGGCAGGTCGAACGTGCGAGCGGCAGGATCGAACTTGCGAGGCGGCAGTCGAGCGCGCGAGGCTGCAGGTCCAACGCGCGGATGAGTTGCCGCCGGCGAGCTTGAACATGGATAGAAAGGACGGGACCGTCCGGGAGACCAAAACGATGAGCCTGTTCCAGTGGACACCCGTCGCCGGATTGACCCGCGATGTCGTCATCGCGCCGGACGAGCGGCTGCCCTGGCCTCAGACGACCGTGATGGGCGTCCAGCACGTGATCGCGATGTTCGGCGCCACGGTGCTCGCGCCGATCCTGATGGGCTTCAATCCCAACCTCGCGATCCTGATGAGCGGGGTCGGCACGCTGCTCTTCTACGTCGTGACCGGTGGCCGGGTGCCAAGCTACCTGGGGTCGAGCTTCGCATTCATCGGCGTGGTGATCGCCGCGACCGGATATGGCGGCCAGGGGCCGAACGCGAACCTCGGGGTCGCCCTCGGCGGGATCGTCGCCTGCGGCCTCGTCTACACCCTGATCGGCGTGCTGGTGCAGGCGGCCGGGACCGGCTGGGTCGAACGACTGATGCCGCCGGTGGTCACCGGCTCGGTCGTCGCCGTCATCGGCCTGAACCTCGCCCAGGTTCCGGTGAAGAACATGGCCTCGAACAATTTCGACAGCTGGATCCAGGCGCTGACCTTCCTCTGCGTCGGGCTGGTCGCCGTCTTCACCCGCGGGATGGTGCAGCGGTTGCTGATCCTGGTCGGATTGCTGCTGGCGACGCTTTTCTACGCCGCGCTCACCAATGGGCTCGGGCTCGGCAAGCCGATCGAGCTCTCGGGCATCGGGAGCGCGGCCTGGTTCGGCCTGCCCGCGTTCACCACGCCGGTTTTCAGCGGCGCCGCGATGCTGCTGATCGCGCCGGTCGCCGTCATCCTCGTGGCGGAGAACCTCGGCCACTTGAAGGCGGTGGCAGCGATGACCGGCCGCGACATGGACCCGCTGATCGGCCGGGCGTTCATCGGCGATGGCGTGGCGACAATGGTGAGCGGCGGTGCCGGTGGGACGGGCGTCACGACCTACGCCGAGAACATCGGCGTCATGGCCGCGACGCGGGTCTATTCGACTGCCGTGTTCGTCGTCGCCGCGCTGATCGCGCTGGCGCTGGGCTTCTCGCCGAAGTTCGGCGCGCTGATCCAGGCGATCCCTTTGCCGGTGATGGGCGGGGTCAGCATCGTCGTGTTCGGGCTGATCACGGTGGCGGGCGCAAAGATCTGGGTCGACAACCGCGTGGACTTCGGCCAGAACCGCAACCTGATCGTCGCAGCGATCACGCTGATCCTGGGCACCGGCGACTTCACGCTGAAGTTCGGTCAGTTCGCGATGAACGGTATCGGGACCGCCACGTTCGGGGCGCTGATCCTCTGGGCCCTCCTCGGCCGGGAGCAAGAGCGCCGGCCATGACAGCCTCGCAGCAGGCTCGGCGCAGGCAGAAGCGCAAGCTGTCGCCGGCCGGAGGCGAACTATCGCTGGCCCGAGGCCGAACTGTCACCGGCTCGAGGCAAGCTGTCCCCGGCCCGAGGCGAACTGTCGCCGGGCCGAGTGCCGTCAGCGTCGACGCCCGCCGGATGCCGGCCGATCGTCACCGTCATCCTTGGCCCGATCGTCCTGCGTCAGCTGCTCCAGCGGCCCCCTGCCGGGCGCAAGCAGCCCGACCTGCGTATAGGTCCGCAGCTTGTCGCGCGTATCGGTGATGTCGAGATTGCGCATCGTCAACTGCCCGATCCGGTCCTGCGGCGAGAACACCGACGCGCCCTTCTCCATCGTCAGCCGCTCGGGGTGGTAGGTCAGGTTCGGCGACTCGGTGTTCAGGATCGAGTAGTCGTTGCCGCGCCGAAGCTCGACAGTGACCTCGCCACTGATCGCCCGGGCGACCCAGCGTTGCGCCGTCTCGCGCAGCATGATCGCCTGTGGATCGAACCAGCGCCCCTGGTACAGCAGCCGCCCGAGGCGGCGCCCATTGTCGCGGTACTGCTCGATCGTGTCCTCGTTGTGGAT
>JBEVJQ010000331.1:0-3581 GCA_040510055.1 Burkholderiaceae bacterium
GGGCTCGACAAGTACTACGGCAGCTTCCACGTCCTCAAGAACATCGACCTCACCGTCGCCCGCGGCGAGCGGATCGTGATCTGCGGACCATCGGGTTCCGGCAAGTCGACGCTGATCCGCTGCATCAATCGGCTGGAGCAGCACCAGAAGGGCAGGATCACCGTCAACGGCACGGAACTCACTGACAATCTGAAGAACATCGACGAGATCCGCAGCAATGTCGGCATGGTGTTCCAGCACTTCAACTTGTTCCCGCACCTGACCGTGATCGACAACTGCACGCTGGCGCCGATCTGGGTCAAGAAGCAGCCGCGGTCCCAGGCCGAAGCGACGGCGATGAAAATTCTCGAGCGCGTTCGCATCGGCGAGCAGGCTCGCAAGTATCCTGGTCAGTTGTCGGGCGGCCAGCAGCAGCGGGTGGCGATCGCGCGGTCGCTGTGCATGTCGCCGTCGATCATGTTGTTCGACGAACCGACATCGGCGCTCGACCCGGAGATGGTCAAGGAAGTGCTCGACACGATGGTGGCGCTGGCCCGTGAAGGGATGACGATGCTCTGCGTGACCCATGAGATGGGTTTCGCCCGCGCGGTGGCCGACCGCGTGATCTTCATGGACCAGGGCGAGATCGTCGAGCAGGACACGCCTGCCGCCTTCTTCGACAACCCGAGGAACGAGCGGACCCGGCGATTTCTCAGCCAGATCCTCGATCGCTAGCCCGGTCTCAACTGAGTCCGACCACGGGCAGGGCCGCACCGTGGACGGCGCGGGCTGCGTCCGAGGCCAGGAACACGACGACGGCAGCGAGGTCGTGTGGCGCGACCCAGCGTGCGGGATCGGCATCGGGCATCGCCCGCCGGTTTTCGGGACCGTCGATGATGCTCGGCATCACGCAGTTGACGTTGATCCCCTGCTCGCGCAGTTCGGCAGCCATCGACTCGGTCAGGCGGAGCACGACTGACTTCGAGGCTGCATAAGCGCCCATCGTCGCCCCACCGCGCACGGCGGCGTTGGCTGCGACGTTGACGATGGCGCCACGGCCGCGGGCCAGCATCGCCGGGACGACGGCGCGGGCAGTGTGCACGATGCTTCGGGCATTGAGGTCGAGCAGGAAGTCCCAGGTCTGCGGCGTCGTCTCGTGCACCGCCTCACCCATGCGAAAACCGCCGGCCAGGTTGCAGAGCACGTCGATCCGTCCGAACCGGTCGAGCGCCACGCGAACCATGCTGTCGACCTCGGCCTGGACCAGCAGGTTGACCGGACCGAATTGTCGTCGTGGCGACGGCTCGCCGAACGCAGCGACCAGCGCCGCTTCGTTGCGATCGACTAGTACCAGGGAGTCGCCGACGGCCGCGAAGGCCTCGGCCACGGCCCGACCCAGATTGCCGGCAGCGCCGGTGACCATGACCACGCGTTGCTCTTCGCTCATCTCGTTGTCCTGTCGGTTCAGGGGCCTTGACGCTTGCCGGCAGCGTAGGTACCGGTGCCGCGATGGAACACGCGGTCGCCGGCCAGGACCTCTCCCGGCTGGTACTCGGGTCCGCTGTCGAGGCGCTCGTAGATCGGCCCGAAATCGATCCGGGCCAGTTCCAGCAGCTGGTCGAGATCCTCGACCACGAAGTACGATTCCTGGAAGTCGTCGATCCGGTAGCGGGTGCGCATCACCCTCTCGAGATCGAAGCCGATCCGGTTCGGCGACGGATCGTCGATCGAGAATCGGCTTTCGGTGAACGACGAGGCGATTCCGGCGCCGTAGATCCGCAGGCGGTCGCCCTCGCGCAGTAGCCCGAACTCGACCGTGTACCAGTAGACGCGGGCGAGGTTCTGCAGCTTGCCCAGCCGCTGGGCCCGCAGCCCGCCTTCGCCATAGGCCTGGATGTAGTCGGCGATGATCGGGTTCATCAGCATCGGTACGTGGCCGAAGACGTCGTGGAAGACGTCGGGCTCTTCGAGGTAGTCCAGTTCGTCCGGCTTGCGGATGAAGCATCCCGAGGGGAATCGGCGGTTGGCCAGGTGTTCGAAGAACACGTCGTCGGGCACGAGCCCGGGGACGCCCACCACCTGCCAGCCGGTACGCGCCATCAGCGCATCGGACAGTCGGCGGAAATCGGGAATCTGGTCGGCCTCCATCGGCAGATCGTGCATCCCGTCGACGAAGGCCTTGCAGGCGTACCCAGGGAGCAACCGCGTCTGGCGCTCGAACAGCGTCTTCCAAACCCCGTGTTCGTCGGCGCCGTAACCGTCCCAGCCCTGGTCGATGGTCCAGTCCGGCCGCTCCGGTTGCGCGTCGCCGGCCAGGCCGTGCCTGGCCGCGTCCTTCGCCGCGTCGTTCGCGTCAACCGCATGGGCCCGGGGCACGGCCGCCGGGGCAGGGGCGGTCACCCCTTGGCCCGCGCCCCGCGCCTGTTCGTTCAGCTGTCGTTGCATCGGTCGCCTCCAGGGGTCAGGGATCGTGGCGAATAGGGTCGGGGCGGATCAGGGTCGGGGCGGATCAGGGTCGGGGCGGATCAGGGTCGGGGTCAGCTTCGTTCTCGAACGGATCAAGCCGCAGACGGCACCGGCTCGACGGTACCGGATCGCGGCTGGCCGCCGCAGCTGCTCCCGGCGCCCGCGGTGCAGCCATAGCAGTGCCGGGCGGTGACGATCCGGCGATCGCGCCAGCGCGCCTGGTCGAAGTCGCGGATGTCGGCGATGCCGGCGAGTTCGAGGTCGAGCATCTGGTTGAAATCGCAGTCGTAGAGCTTCCCGTCCCAGCCGACCGACAGCGTCGTGCGGCACATCAGGCCGGCGACTGCGGCGGGGTTGAACGCGTCGACGAGCCGCTGGAGGTAGCTGTCGACCTGGCCGCTGTCGTCCAGCCATTCCAGAAAACGTGCGATCGGCATGTTGTTGAGGACCAGCAACCGGTCGAACTCGATGCCGTGCAACCGCCGCATCGCCTCTTTCCACTCGCGCTCGAGCGAGCCCTGGGCGGCACCGAGGAAGGCGCCGGCCGGGTTCGACATCAACGTCAACCGGCGGCGCGGATCACCGCGGCCGTAGCCCGCGGCATTGAGCCGGCGCAGCGCCTCGAGCGACTTGTCGTGGACACCCTGGCCGCGCTGGGCGTCGGTGTTCGGCCGCCGGTAGTGCGGGAGCGAGGCGACGATCTCGACGCCGCGCTCTCCCAGCCAGTCGATCAGCCCGGCGTGGCGCTTGAGCAGCAGGACGGTCAGATTGCAGCGGTCGATGACGTGCTTGCCGCAGTCGACGGCAGCATCGACCAGGTCGCGGAAACGTGGATGCAGCTCGGGCGCACCGCCGGTCAGGTCGACGGTGTGCGCGTCCGACCGCCCGATCTCGGCGATCACGGCGTCGACGACCTCGTCGGACATCATGGCGTCGGTCCGATCGGGGCCGGCATCGACATGGCAATGCCGGCAGGTCATGTTGCAGAGCTTGCCGAGGTTGACCTGGAAGATCTCGAGCGCGGCCGGGGCCAGCGCCGCGGAGCCGAGCGCGGCTTCGACCCGGTCGCTGACAAGCCGCACCAGCTCCGGCGCGTCGGTCAGCGGCGGCGCTATCGCGGTCGCTCCCGCCTCCAG